>CBFGJQ010000398.1:0-10311 GCA_965649095.1 Caldifarciminota bacterium
TATCAGAACTCTTATGCCCTTGATGAATACAACAATAAATATCAAATAGATATAAAAACTCTTGGTGGTAAATATGATATTGTCTTAAGTAAGGGAAAGAGATACGGTCCTGGTCAGATTACATTTATCATCCATTTTGGTGGTGATTTGGGCAGGAGTAAAAATCTTGCTGTAACCCAGAGTGAATTCGGTGAACTTGTCGTATTCCACTGGGCACCACCCCAATGGGACGAACCGATAGAGCATTATACAATCAATGTTTACTATCCGATAGAGGTAAAGGGCAAAGTGGTGAATCCTGATGATTATGGTTTCCGGACCGAGAAATTTATGAATGAAAAATATCTACTGGATTATTTTGGTCAGGAGTCAAAGGGGAAGTATTACTTTGCAGTCCGTATTCATAAAGATAATGTGGCGACAATGGAGAAGATATTGATCCAACAGTATGTCCCATCAAGTTACTTCATTGCGGAAAAGTTCGGCAGGGTTGAGATAAAACCAGAACGAAGAAAAAAAATTTTTATTCCCTATGAATTGATATATATGATATTTTCTATAATTCCCTACCTGTTTTATTCCAATAAAAAGGCACAGAGGATAAGAGGGCTTTATAGCGATATCCAGAGTTTACAATGGTTAAGGACAGACTGGATTCCACCAAAGATTGAGGTCGCCACCTTCAGAAAATCCGGCAAGGTTGCAAAACTTGATTTAATTGAGGCGGCAATACTCCTTGATTATCCTGTTAATAAGGTATTTACAATCATTGCGGAGAAATTGCAGAAGGATGGGATTTTGCAAATTTTAAATTACAATCCGATAAAATTATCTGTCCTGCAGAGGCCTTCGGGTCTGAAGTATTATGAAACAGTATTTTTAGATGCGATAAAGACCGATGGCACAATGGATGAGGCAGGACTGAAGGGGCTTATAATGCAGATTGTTGAAAATATCCAGGCAAAGGCATGGGATTGTGATTTAGAAGCAACAAAGGCATATTATACAGAAAAGATAGGTTCACCGGATGGAGAAGAGCCGATTGATGAAGATTATAGAGATATGTCTTATTATTATTATTTGAGACGGCATCCTTTTGACCGACAGGAACAATATCAACAGATGGAAGAAGGTTTTGTTATATATGGTGCGCCGATAAAAGATTATTCAACATTTGTCCGCTCTGATGCCTGCCATAGTGCCTGTTATGTCCATACTGCCTGCCATGATGCCTGCCATTCTGCGTGTCATTCTGCCTGCCATTCTGCCTGCCATTCAGCCTGTCATAGCGCCTGCCATTCTGCATGTGTGAGTGGAGGGGCGAGGTGAAGCAGGATATCAGAATTACAGGGCATCAGAATATCAGACTGGACTGGGTGGATGGTTTTATAAAAGAGATAAAGCCTTATATTTATGTCCGTAAGTTGGATAATCTTTTAATCCTCATTCCCAATCAGGCTTATAAGTTGAATCAATCAGGGGTTGAAATCTTAAACTTTTTGCTCAAAGGTAATTCAATCAATAAACTGCTTAATCGCGTTGGTGATGATGAGATAAAGAGAAAAGAGTTGCATTACTTCTTCTGTGATTTAAGGGCGGTTGTGAGTGGATGTCTCAAAGAGGGTGAAAGGAGAGAGGCGATTTCTTATTATGAATTCAATGGTGATTTGAATGAATATCCGGTCCTTTCAGAGATAGCAGTGACTTATCGGTGTAATCTCAATTGTGAATTCTGTTATGTAGGACATAAGAATTACCCTGAGCTTGAGACATCCGATTTGAAAAAGATTATCTTCAAAATATATAACGAGGCAAATGTGCCATCGGTAAGTTTTACCGGTGGTGAGCCATTATTGAGAAAGGACATTATAGGACTCATTGAATATGCCCATAAAATAGGATTATGGACAAATTTGATAACTAATGGCACATTGCTTGAGAGGGATGTTGTTAAGTCATTAAAAAAAAGTGGTTTGAATAGTGCCCAGGTGAGTTTAGAAGGACCGGATAAAGGGATACATGATGCGATTACGGGAATTGATGGTGCCTTTGAGAAGACAATTAAGGGAATAAAAAATCTGCTTGAACAGGGAATACCGGTCCATACAAATACTACCGTCTCAAGGCATAATCTCCAGCATCTTGAAGAGATAGTGCTCCTTGTAAAATCGCTTGGATTAAAGAGGCTATCAATGAATCTTGTCATCCCCTGTGGAACAGCAGAAAATAGAAAAGACCTGTGGGTTTCATATTCAGAGATAGGCAGGTATATTCTAAAGGTCAAATACCTCGCAGAAAGGGAAGACATAAAATTTTTGTGGTATTCACCGGTGCCGATGTGTGTCTTCAATCCCATTGCCTATGGTCTTGGCAATAAGTCCTGTGCCGCAATAACCGGGTTATTGAGTGTTGACCCGATGGGGAATGTGCTGCCCTGTTCATCCTGGCGTGAACCGGTTGGTTCTTTGTTGAAAAAAAGTTTTAAAGAAATCTGGAATTCTCCGATTCTAAGTTTTTTCAAGAAGGCAGATTATGCCCCAGAAGAATGCCATCGGTGTCTGGATTTCAAGATCTGCAAAGGTGCCTGCCCATTATTCGGGAATGTTTTTCCTGAGGTAGGAGCCACTTCCAGTGGCGATAAAGGGTCGCGGTTGGAAACCGCTCGTACAGAGAGATATTTGAATCGCGGCTGGGAAGCTGCTCCCACCGAAGACGGTTAAAGATGGATACATATCATTTCCTCAGTAAAATTTCAACTAAACTGAGAAATTTTCTCACAATTCTTCTCTTCTTTACTGGCTTTGCCCTCCAATTGAGTTCAAGGAATATTCTTACTGGTTTACCATTTATCATTTTGTGCGTTGTGATAAATTTTGTAAGAAATTTTTCTATAAAACCAATCCGTGCCCTGCGCTATGAATGGAAAGAAGTTACGCCCGACAGGATTGACCAGGTTGAAAAACAATGTAACCGCCTTAAAAAGATTTCAGGTGGCAACTGGGGTTGTGTGGTATTTGTAATAATAGTAATTTTGTTGATATTTATAGGTCTCCCTGTGGCGGAAATATTGTCTAAGACCAGTGATGCTAATTTCCCAATCATTACAATTATAATTGATTCCATAATAATTTTTGGTGGTCTGGGGTCCAGTGGCAGGCGGTCAGTATGGATACCGAACTACCTTGATGTCAAGATACCCATAATCAAACGAGTCTTGAATCATCAAACCTTCAGCAAAGACCCCAATCTCAAAATAATCCCCTATCTTGAGGTAGGTGAGACTAAAGAAGGCACATTTCCTAATGATGCAAGATTTTTGATTAAATTTAAGGATGCCCCACAGGATTTTATCGGCATACAATTCCAAATTTCCATAAATAATGTGCAGGGAAGATCTTATCCTTATTGTTACTGTGTTATCATTGCCCGACCCGAATTTGGACTTTTTGATAAATTTAAACCAATCCAATTAAAGGGAATCACAATTGAGACTGAAAAGAGCAAGGATGCCGAGGTAATCATAATCCGCCAGACCACCACGAGGAATTCAGGTTACCACACAAACATTGATGCCCAGGATTATATTCTTGCAAACAGCATAAACATCGCAAAAAGATTGTTCTAGTATAAAATCTTCATCTCAGATTTTGATATATTGACTTCCTTGATTAGATTGCTATAATTATGAGCGTTATAAGCGCATTCAAAATTGGGCAGCCTTAGCGATAATAAATAAAAGAAGAATATAAAGGCGACTTGAAAAATAAGGAGGAAACTTGAAAATCCACGAATATCAGGCAAAGGAATTTTTCAGAAGATATGGCATTCCTGTGCCAAAAGAAAAGGTATGTTTTAATCTTAACGAAGTAGTATCAGCATCAAAGGAGATTGGATTGCCCTGTGTTATTAAGGCGCAGGTAATGGTCGGTGGCAGGGGGAAGGCAGGAGGTATAAAAGTAGCAAAGAATGAAGAGGAGGTTAAGACCTACGGTTCTCAGATACTTGGTATGGAGATAAAAGGTCTTAAGGTAAGAAAGGTTCTCGTTTCCGAGGCAGTAGAAATAACCTCCGAAGCATATCTCGGTATCATCATTGACCGAAATGAGAAGAAGACAGTCCTGATGGCATGTAAAGAAGGTGGGGTAGAGATAGAAGAGATAGCAAGGCAGAGGCCCGAGGCAATCTATAAAGTCTATGCTGACCCATTGTTAGGTCTGCTTGAGCATAAATCAAGGGAGATCGGCCTTTTCCTTTATGGAAACACGAAGACCGCATTTGAATGTGCTTCAATTGCAGATAAACTCTACAGACTATTTGTGGAAAATGATGCGTCGCTTGCCGAGATAAATCCATTGGTGGTTGATAAGGGAGGCAATCTAATTGCCCTTGATGCCAAGATCAATTTTGATGATAATGGACTTTATCGCCATCCCGAGATTGAGGCAATGAGGGATAGAGAAAGTGAAGATGAGAATGAACTCCTTGCCCGGGAAAGAGACCTCTCTTATGTAAAACTTAATGGGAATATCGGTTGTGTGGTAAATGGTGCCGGCCTTGCTATGGCAACAATGGACCTGGTAAAACACTTTGGGGGTGAACCCGCAAACTTCTTAGATATCGGTGGCTCATCCTCGCCAGAAAAGGTGAAAAATGCTTTAGAGATCCTTTTGAGAGATAAAAATGTAAAGGTAATATTCTTTAATATCTTTGGTGGTATAACTCGCTGTGACGATGTAGCCTTAGGAATCCTTGAGGCAAAGAGGTCTTTAAATATTAAACAGCCGATTGTGGCACGTCTTACCGGAACAAATGAAGAGAAGGCAATGGAGATTCTTAAAGAGGCAGGATTGATCTTTGCCAAAACAATGGATGAAGGGGCAAGGAAGGCGATTGAGCTCTTAGGGCAACTGTGAAGATTCCCCACCGTAAGGAGATAAAAAAGAGATTAGAGCAATGGGCTGAACTCTCTGAGATTTCCCTAAAAATCCTGAAGGCATCAATCAAAAAAAGGGAACCACATATCAGCCCAAAAGAGATGGGATTAAAGGTCTTGGAAAGATTGAAGATTGGACTAAAAGAAAAATGGCAGGGACCTCGCTAAAACAAAAACTTTTTAATGTCACACAAACTCTAACAAAATTAAAGATTGACTATGCAATCATGGGTGGATTGGCACTTGGAGTCTGGACAAGACCCCGTGCTACCTATGACCTTGATTTTCTCACATCGCTCACAAAGGAGAATTTTCTTTTTTATTTAGAAGGCTTAAAAAGGGTATTTATTATTCCTCAAAAAAGGCCCATTGAGTTTGAATATGTAACATTTCTAAGAATGCTCACAAAAGAAGGCTTAACTGTCATTGACCTCGTCTTTGCTGATGATGAATATAAAAAGGGTGCGCTTAAACGCCGAATAGAGATAAAGATTGGTAATAGAAGATTAAATTTTATAAGTGCGGAGGACCTGATAATATTCAAGATGCTTTCGGGAAGAGAGCAAGACAGGGTTGATATCAAGGGAATAGTTGAAGGTCAAAGGAATTCCCTTGATTTGAAGTATTTAAAAAGGATACTTAAAAAGTTTAAATTAGAAAGGAGATTCAATGAGTATTTTAGTGGATAAGAATACAAGACTGATTGTTCAAGGCATCACCGGCCGCGATGGGAGCTTCCATACACGGCAGATGCTAATTTATGGAACAAATGTAGTGGCTGGTGTAACGCCGGGTAAGGGTGGAACAGAGGTTGAAGGTGTTTTGGTATTCAATACTGTCGCTGAGGCAAAGAAGAAGACCGATGCCAATGCCTCGGTAATATTTGTTCCCGCAAAATTTGCCCCCGGGGCGATATATGAGGCAATAGATGCCGGGATTGAATTGATTGTCTGCATATCGGAAGGGATTCCTACGATTGAGATGGTAAAGATTGTAGCATATTTAAAAGATAAAAAGTGTCGCCTGATCGGGCCAAATTCACCCGGTCTTGTATCACCGGGGGCGGCAAAGGTGGGAATTCTGCCCGGTCACATCTTTAATAAAGGAAAAATCGGTGTAATTTCACGCAGTGGAACCCTTACCTATGAAATCGTTGACCATATTACAAAAATAGGGCTCGGGCAATCAACCTGTATCGGAATAGGTGGAGACCCAATAATCGGAACAAAGTTTATTGACTGTCTTGAGTTATTCGCGGGTGACCCCGAGACCGAGGCCGTGGTCATAGTCGGTGAGATCGGTGGGAGGGATGAGCAGGATGCCGCAGAATATATCAAAAGGTATTTTAATAAGCCGGTATTTGGATTTATTGCCGGCAAGACTGCCCCCCCGGATAAGAGAATGGGGCATGCCGGGGCAATAATCTCGGGAACCGCTGGGACCGCGGCTGAGAAAGTGAAGGCGTTTGAATCCGCAGGGATAAAGGTTGGAGAGACGCCGGCCCAGGTTGCCGAGTTAATAAAATCATCACTGAAGTAAAAAGAAAATCGGTATCCGGATTGGGATTATTCCCTTAACTTCTCGGATGTGATGTCCAGTGCCCTGGCAATGCGGGAACAGATATCCTGCAGTCGGTCAAACAACTCCTGTTCCGGAATATCCCTTTTGTAGATTCTATCCAGAATATCCTCAAGTTCGGAAAATGTCCGAACTAATTCTTTATAGTCATAGCGAAGAACCTTGCGCAGGGCGGTATATAGTTTATCATAACTCTGGGTTATGCCATCTATTATATCACCCTTGCGGAAGACCAAATTTCCGGGATCCTCGCCCACACTGAGTTTCTGGATGTAATTACCTAACCGATATAATGGTCCATAAATTTTATTAGAGAAGCGAAGCAAGAATCTATAGGATAGAAGATACAATATTAGGGCAATAATTGCAATAATCAAAAATTGAACAAAATAGCATTTATCAGGGACAAAGATTTCTCTGCCAAAGATTATTAAAGAGATCGCGACCAAAATCAGAGAAACTAAAATTATAAGAAGCATTGTATATACTACCAACTTTATCTGTAAGCGGTTGACGATTAAGGTCTTCCGGCGATCTCTTATCATAAGATAATTTTATTCAAATAATTTGCCCGGTCAATAGTCCATTTCTGATTGCAATTTATCTATTTTTAAATATAATCTTCTATGAAGCAAAATATCAAGTCCTGTTCGCTCGTAAGACTGCAGGAAATTATGGAGAATCTTGGATGGAAGCCATATCGGGCACGCCAGGTTTTCCAGTGGCTCTGGCAAAAAAATTTAGATGACTTTTCAAAAATGACAAACTTATCAAAGATACTCAGGGAAATCCTTGATAGTAAATTTGTTATTAAAAATTTAGAGGTGATAGAAATCCTCAAATCTTGTGATGATGCAAAAAAGTATCTCTTTGAACTTGAGGATAGAAAAAGGATTGAAGGGGTTTACATCCCCGAGGCAAACCGCAGGACAGTCTGCATCTCAAGTCAGGTCGGCTGCCCATTAGGTTGCAAATTCTGTGCCACAGGCCTTTATGGCTTCTCAAGAAATCTCTTCGCCTGGGAGATTGCCAATCAGATTCAGTTGATTCAACTGGATATCGGCACCAGACCAACAAATGTAGTATTTATGGGTATGGGGGAACCACTTCTGAACTTAAACGAAGTCTATGGGGCAATTGAAATTATATCCTCAAGTATCGGTCCTGGTATAAGCCAGCGACATATTACCGTCTCAACAGCCGGTCTAATTGCTGGAATGCGCGAATTATTGAATTCCCAATTAAAGGTAAAACTTGCCATCTCCCTCAACTTTGCGGATGAAGAGTTAAGAAAAGAGATGATGCCGGTGGCAAGGAAGAATCCATTAAAAGAAATCCTCAAACTCGCCCGTGAATATTCATTGAAAAAAGAGATGGTGACATTTGAATATGTAATGATAAAAGATATCAACGACCGTCTCACCGATGCCCGGAGGCTTATTAAATTACTGAAAGATATCCCCTCAAAGATCAACCTGATTCCCCTGAATGAATATCCGGGTATCACCTTTAAGAGCCCAAAATTGGAGGTGGTTTATAAATTTCGGGATTTTCTCTATAATTCACGCCATGCTGTTACTATCCGTAAATCGAAGGGGCAGGAGATACTTGCCGGATGTGGCCAGCTTGCTGTAAGAAAATAGAAAAGCCCCATCTCTAATGGGGCTTAGGCACAATTTTTTGACCTAGGCAAGGCGGTCAGGGGTTATGTAATCACCGTATCTCCTCTGGTAGTCAACCAGCCTCTTCTTCTGCTCTTCAAGAACATCAAAGAGAATCTGGGGCGGATTGAGGACCCTGGTCTTGTATAGATTCACTATCCGCTCAATCTTTGCCAGATGCTCAGGAATGCGAACCATAAATTGCTTATTATAGTCCTCTTTTGAGTATTCCTTTTTTAGGACATCTCTAAATAACTCCTTAAGGTCTTTATATTTCGGAATGAGTCCGGTTGGCGTCTTGATTGCGTCAACATCATTATGGACACGCAGTTCCATCCATTTATACCAGACCCTCTTGTCGGTCTTTTCATTCAAGAATTTACCATCTTTGTCCTTCAAAAAATAATTCACGCCGAATATCTTGGGTGGCCGTGTCAATCCTTCCGCAAACTTCAGGTTATTCATTATATATTCCGAAATGGGAATGGAGAGGAAGTCAAGATTGGACATCAGATTGAATTCGCGGACCCCTTCTTTGCCCAGGGTTGCGGCAGTCGTCTCTGATTCCAATGATGCGCCCTTGGTTATTATCCCATGCTTCCAGTCAAATGCCTCTTCAACTGGAACCCAGGTATCGGAATCCCGGCCACCATAAACGATTGCCCCCACCTCAACGCCCTCCGGATTATGCAATGCCTCTTCATCCAGGTTTTTAAACATTTTCAAATCAATCGTGAATCTCGCATTAGGGTGGGACACGGGAATCTCCCTGCCCTGGGCATCCTTTTTGCCCTTAAACCATTCCCCTGAATGATTCTCTCCCTTTTCGGGAATTTCACCGTCCTTTCCAATCCAGTGCACACCACCTTCGGGTGTCACAAGGACATTGGAAAAGATGATTTCACCGGGAGTATGGAGCGCCTCCCATTGGTATCTGTCATCCTGAGAGTTGACACCCTGGATAATCCCAAACATCCCTTTCTCCACATTTACCGCCCGGACAACACCACCCTTCTTTCTTAAATAGGCAATATCATCACCAACGATATTCTCGCCCTCAAGCATCGCCGTGGATGTCTTACCGCAGAGTGAAGGAAAGGCACCAAGAAAATATGTCTTTCTATTATTCGGGCCATTGATTCCCATCACCAGCATATGCTCGGTGAGCCATCCCTCTTTTGAACCCCGATTTATTGCCAGACGCATTGCAAGTTTCTTTAAGCCAATCGTATTTCCACCGTATTGGGTATTCGTGGCATAGACAATATTCTCTTCAAGGTCTATATATATTCTTCTCTTATCTAAGTTTTTACAGGTCTTCCTCTCATCAAGTTCACCCTGAGAATGGACAAATTTGAAGAATCGGGCATTCCGTCCCTGCCTGATAAACTCCTGATATCCAGGCCGGTATAGAATAGTTTCGGTATGGGCGACATAACTTGAATCGGTCAACTGAACCGCGGGGATGGAGAATTCAGAATTTGTTGGACCAAGGCAAAAGAAACAGACATACACCTCTTTCCCCTTCATAATATCCTTCAAAATATTATGGATCTCGGCGAGTGCGGAATCTCGGTCCTTTGTCTCAATTGCCTCATCAAGCTTCTTACCGGCTGGGACAAGAATTCCAGTATTTTTCTTATCCCTTCCCTGATCAAAGTAATTGTCAAAATGTATGGTATGCCCCGGCATTTTCAATCGCCTCTCTTCGCCGTTTTTAATCGCCGTTTCCCTTATATAATTGAAATCTTCGGGTGTATCCGCACAGACAAAGACCCGCTCCGGATTACATAATTCAAGATACTTAGCAAGAAATTGATATAAAGCGGAATTATCTATCTTGTTCAGCTTTTCAAACTCCTTCGTGGGAAGTCTTCTCTTTAGAAATTCTCTGGCATCATCAGTCATCTTACCTCCTTCATAAATCGCTAATCATAAATAATTATATCCATTTTCTAAAAAAGTTCAAGAATCCGATTTAATGGGGTGGAGATTATTCCTATGCCTTTAAAAATTGCTTCTAAATTCTTCAATCAAGTTTCTCAAGATTTTTATATTTTAAATATATTGGGACAATAAACTTAACGACGTTTTTTGCATCAACTGTATCACGAATATAAGGGTCTTTGACATAATTGA
>CBFGJQ010000399.1:0-1570 GCA_965649095.1 Caldifarciminota bacterium
TGATAGCACCCTTTATTTTGTAGGAATTGACCCTGAGGGTAACGATTTGTATAATAAAAAAATTGATTTTGCAATCCCCTTCATACCTAAAGCATATCCAAATAATGAACAACCAGAATTACTTAAATTAGAAAAAGAAATCAAAGGCGGGAATTATCCCAATGTGATTAAAACAGCATTGCCAACAATTCATATCCCATTTATTCTGCCTGTTGATACGACCTTTAGAAGCTGGGCAGTGGGTGGTTTTCTTATCGGGCGCGATGCAATTGGAGAGCATAATTATAGTGTCAGTTTTTCTGTCCCTCCATCTTCTTATGGTAACCCATTCTTTGCTGGAAACTATTCATCGCTCTTCTTCTCACCACTTTTGGTTTCCTTTGAATATAATAATTCCTTACCATATTCATTCTTTGATATCTCTTATCCTTTTTTTATTAGACCCGATGCTCGATTCTCTTCGCTTTGGACTTCTATAGGTGGTATGGTTTTTGCTTCAGATTTTACCCGTAAGGCTTGCTACATTTGTTTAAATCCGGCATTTACTTTTCCAAAAACCAAAATAACCTCAACCATTGGGTATATATTTGAAAGAGATTTTTTCCATTCGAATATAAACAGAAATGGCGTGGTTATTTTAGCAAACATTAGAAGATATATCAAAAACAGCGAAATTGGAATATCAGTTGATGGTTTTTCTGACCCTGATAATCCGGATTCAATCGGACCAATGATTAGAGGATATTCTGACCCTCTTTATGCCAAGTCAGGTCTTTCAATTACCGTAGAATATTCTTTTCCTCTAATAAAGATTAGAAAGGGACTATGGAATCCAAACCTTTATATTGAAGACTTATGTTTGTCGTTCTTTTACGATTTTGCCTATGCTTATAATAATGACTTCTATCATTTTTATACTGGTAAAAGACGATTTTTTATTGGGACAGAAACAAAACTTGAGACTTCATTTATGTTCGCTGACTATTTGAGAATTATTCCAGTATTTGGTGCTGGAATTAACCGAGAAAGAGATATAAAACTATATCTTGGGATTGAAATTGGTTCATGGTCCCAAGCCGGGCTTTATTCTAAACAAAAAATGCCCGATTTTGTTGTGGGTAAAAGGAGGTTAAAATGCGTGCAAAATCAATTTTATTTTTGATGGTAGCCAATTATTCTGCAATTCTTTTATTAACATCTTGCAAGCGTGCGCCATCGCCACCGGCATTACAATCACCGGCAAATTTCAGCTGGTTTTGGTCTTCAGATAATCTACAAATTGAGTTCAAATGGTTAGAGAATAATGGCGATAACGAATATATTCTTGAAATAGACGACATAGAAAGTTTTATTACTCCCTTAGTGTCAATTTATGTATCTGGCACAGATTATACTTGGTCATCTCCGGCAAGAGGATATTATTACTGGCGGGTGTATCCAAAAGGCTATCCAGAGAGTTCAAGCGACACTTTTGAGTTTGAAATAGGTCCTTATGTTGTAGGCCAATTGAGCACCGGCGGTGATATTCCTTATGCTTCTGCAACTTATATCTACTTTGGAGAGTGTTACC
>CBFGJQ010000400.1:0-1550 GCA_965649095.1 Caldifarciminota bacterium
CCAACCATTGCCTATACCTATACCGAGCCCTCTATCTTTTATGAGTATATGCTTGATATTGCAAAACTGGCGCGCAAAAATAAGGTGCTAAATATATACCATTCAAATGGCTATCTCAATCAGGAACCACTTAAGGAATTGATTCAATACCTTGATGGTGCAAATGTTGATCTAAAGGGGTTTAGCGAGGATTTCTACAGAGATATTACCAGTGGAACCCTAAGGCCTGTCCTTGATACACTCAAAACCTTAAGAAAGAGTGGTGTCTGGCTTGAGATTACCAATCTAATCATTCCTACAAAGAACGCTAATGAGAAGATGATAAGAGAGATGTGTGAATGGATAAGGGATGAACTTGGTAGAGATGTCCCCATCCATTTTTCAAGGTTCTATCCCCAGTTTAAATTGCAAAATCTCCCTCCCACCCCGACCGAGACCCTCAAAGATGCCGCTGAGATAGCAAAGAAGGCCGGTCTTATGTATGTATACATTGGAAATGTGCCAGGAATAAAAGAAGAGAGCACATACTGCCCGAGATGCAGTAAGATACTCATTGAAAGGAAGGGCTACCGCATTTTACAGAACAATATTAAGAAGGGCAGATGTAAATTCTGCAAGACCGAAATACCAGGGAGATGGGAGTAAATGAAACAGGAGGGATTCGGGGTTGCCCCGGAGCCGTAAATTCGCTTACCGGATGGTTATTATTTACCTTTCTAACTTTTTACAACAATCTAATCAATCTATTACCCGAAGAACTTCATTCAAGGATATATGTTCCGGTCAATCTCACAACCCTATTTCTCCTTTCTATTTTAGCCCTTAATTATCTTCACTTAAATTTGAAGGAATTGGGCTATGAAGCGAGATATACTGGTCGTAGTATAATATGGGGGTTAACCTCTACCCTCGTAGTAGTTTCAATCTTCATTATCCTGCTTTTAATCCTGCCCAGAATTGGAATCAGGATAAGACCGCCTGAGATTAAACTCGGAAGTTCCTCTGAACTACTCTATAGACTTCTCATAAGGATCCCCTTCGGCACAGCATTCTTTGAGGAGAATCTCTTTCGTGGTATAGCCTATGGATATCTGAGAAAGAACCTTTCCCCCAAAAAGACAGCACTCATTACCAGTATATTATTCGGTGTATGGCACATAATCCCTGCCTTGAAGGTTGTCAGTTCAAACCTCCATCTTGCCCTTGATCTCTACGGAGTTCTCCTCTGGTGTGCAGGGATACTGGGTGCATTTTTCGCCGGAATTCTCTTTGCCATTTTAAGGCAGCACGGTAAAAATATCACCGGTTGTATTCTCTGTCATGCCCTTATCAATGACCTTGCCCTCCTTGCAATTTATTACCTTTGGAAATAGAGAGAAGATACATCAGGGGCTAAAGCCCCTGAAACCCTAATCTTCACCATCCCTTCTCCTTAGCGGTTCTAAAACCGCGCCGGTAGGAAGGGCTTCCAGCCCCGATTTTATCGCGGTTAGGAAACCGCTCTCACCGGAATACCAATTAGTTGGATGGACATCCGGGCGATTTATTAT
>CBFGJQ010000401.1:0-1545 GCA_965649095.1 Caldifarciminota bacterium
CTGTCCTTAAGAAAGCTAATGGTAACCATTCAAGTTTAAGCATAAGTCACTCCATTTTATACCAGACCATTTCGCCTAACGGCTCTAACATAAAAGAAGTTTTTGCGAAGCAAGAATTTGGGTGAGACCGCCTCAGGCGGACGACCCTTTTATGCTGTGTTATATGAAGTCGTGCCATTATCTTTTGTTTTTAAAAACCTTTTCTTTGACTATCCTCCCAATTGTAAAAATCGCATTTATTAAACTCTTTTCCCTTTGTCTAAACATTGGTCTTATCTTATCTGCTTCTTTGCCAATTTCCACTTGTATAGATGAGGATTTTCTGATACCAAGTATTTGAGAAGGATAGATACTTCTATGACCGGTTATCAAGAAACTAATAATGCAAGATAGAGCGGCGTAAGGAGCAACACCAGTTCCAAAAAGCTCTATTGCCATAATGCTTGAGGCAATAGGTGTGTTTGCCGCTCCTGCTAAAACACTTACCAAACCAATTGCAGAAAGTGTTGCTTTATCCAGCCCTATTAAATTTGAAAATGCTATTCCAGAGGTAGCTCCAATGAAAAATATAGGAGTTATTATCCCGCCGCTTCCACCAAGGTTTAAGGTAATAGAAGTAAAGATAATTTTTAGGATAAAGGCATACCATATAACATTTTTGCCTTCCAATACTGACCGGATTGTTTCCAAACCGAGTCCCAGAAATTGTTCCGAGAAAATAAAAGTTAAAGCAATAAGAATCAATCCACCGATTAAGCCCTTTAATGGTTTCCACAACTGCATCCTAAAAGATAAATTCTTAAATAATCTCATCATTTCTATCAGAAGGAATGAAACGACTCCAAAGAAAATTCCAGCAATAACCACCTTTGTTAAGAAAGATTCACTAAAAACAGGATTAAACCTTATAGGATGGTAATAGTATGTGACTCCAAGTCCAGAGGAGATATGATAACTTATAATTCCAGCAATAAACGATGGTAAAAGGGCTTCATATAAAATACTCCCTATAAAGAGGACCTCAATCCCAAAAATGGCACCAGCTACAGGTGTTCCGAAGACAGATGCGAAACCAGCGCTGATCCCGCATATAGCAAGTTTTTTACGGTCAATATCATTAAACTTGAATATATCAGAGAAAACCGATGAAAGTCCTGCACCTATTTGGGCACATGGTCCCTCTTTCCCGGCAGAACCACCAAAGGCTATAGTTATCACTGATGCAAAAAGTTTTATAGGAATAACCATAGTCTTTATTTTGCCAGAATATTTATGAATTGCTTCGATAACCTTTTCTGTTCCATGCCCTTCAGCATCAGGCGCTAAATATTGAATAGTTATAGCACTTAAGAAAAACGCAATCGGCAAAAAAAGATAGTAATAATGGTAGTGATTAGTCAGAGATATACCCAAACTCAATGCCTTTAAAAATATGGTGGTTGATAATCCAACAGCTATACCAACAATTATCGCTAAAATACTCCATTTAAGAGTACTGATAAGAAGAACTGTTGTTTCTATTAATTTTTTCCTCATTTTATTATT
>CBFGJQ010000402.1:0-1534 GCA_965649095.1 Caldifarciminota bacterium
GTCTCCTTGCTTTGTTGAATAAGTGTTTTTGCAAAAATGCAGGTGCATCCCCCAGCCGCGACGGTATGGTCTTTCTCGTCCGTTTAGTTAATCTTGTTCTTCTCAAAATCCCTCTTTTACCCCTTTTTGCCACTATTTTCCCCTTTTTACCCTCTGCCATCCCTTTAGCCCTTTATTGCCCTTTTAATATTTTTAAGGTGTCAGTCCAAAGGACCTTCTCCAAAATCCGCTTGTCATCTTGTTCTCCTCCCCTTGACATTTTGCAAAAAATTATTATAATTATAAAGTTTAGGAGGCATAATGCTAAGTCTCTTCTTAATTACAACAATGGGGTTTGAATATCTCCTTGTTGACCCAATTGCCGGCCGCGGTGGTATGGGTTATGGACTTGGTGGAGATGGCTATAGCCTTTTTTATAACCCCGCCGGGCTTGTCCTGAATGATAGAAACTATTATTCAATATCTTACCTGAATTATATCAGTAAAACTCATTTTGGCTATTTAGGGTTAGAGAAAGAACAGTTCGGCATAGGGATAAGATATTTTTATAGCGGGAGAATAAAAAAGACCAATGCCCAGGGTGAGGAGTTGGGTTATTTCAGCACGAACTTCATTGACCTCAATTTAGGATATGGGATTCCTCTTCACAATTTTCTCATCGGCGGGGCAATGAAAATGGTCTATGAGAAGATTGATACACTCTTTTCGGTAGGCACTGGCTGCGATATGGGAGTTTTATATTTCTTTCCTGCCGAAAATATCGGGACCGGTTTTACGATAAAAAACATCGGAGCGACAATCAAGCCATTTATTGAAGAGAAGGCGGCATTCCCATATGAGTTGAACCTTGGGGTTGTAAGACAATTCAATTCAGGATGGTTGGGAATTGACCTGGTTAAGCCTGGATTATTAAATTTTGGTTTTCGTCTGGGTTGTGAATATAGGTTGAACTCCGTCTTTTCTCTTAAACTTACCTATACCAGCCTCTTATCCCAGATGAAACAACAGACCGGGATTGACTTTTTGACCGGGATCGGTATCGGCTTTGCTATTAAAAAAGAGCCGCTGGTCATTAACTATCTGTATGCACCCTATTTCTCTCTTGGCCAGGGGCATAGAATAACCCTTAAAGTAGGAGGATAGATGTCAAAGATTACCTTTGGTTTGGTTCCGGCAGTCTTAATCGTTCTCCTTTCAGTATTTTTCTACATCAGCCCTAAATTCCTGGGTCAGAAACCAACCGGGCAAAAAGAGGCGGTAAGTGAATTGGTGACAAAAAGACTCCTAAGCATCGGCAATTCAATTGCCCATGCTACATTCGTGGTAGACGCAATCATTGAGGGTGATGATTCAAAACTCAGTGAAGTAATTGAAACATTACGCCGGGATGAAACTGACATTGTGAATATCTACTTTACCGACGCACAAAATAATGTAATTGCCTCTTCAGACGTAAGTGCGGTTGGCAGTCAATACAACCCAAATATCCTTGGTTCGTCTCCCTATGCCATTAAAGAAAAATCCGACGGCTATG
>CBFGJQ010000403.1:0-1529 GCA_965649095.1 Caldifarciminota bacterium
CAATCATTGAGCCTATAGCAATATAATAAATCATAAATCTCATGGCATGGACACTCATAAACAGCAGACCACCAAGAAGAAGATAATGGGCTACAGGCATCTTCCTTATTCTCATAATCATTACATAAAGGGTTAAAAAAATTAAAGAGATATAATTCCAGTCAATATCCCTTGAATTCATCCAATAATGTATAAAAGGTGAGGCATATTCTTGGATATTTTTGGTAAAAAAATCTCCTTCTTTCGCAAAAAGTAATGGGAAAACAGTCCCATAATTCGGATTTATAAATGATACGAAGATAGCAAGTGCACTTCCTTTCAGTGTTTTTAGTAAGCCCTCTTTATTACTAAGTCTTTTCAAAAATACAAACTCAATTATATCACCTGCTACATAGGCAAGTATCATGGCAATGCCAAGGATATACCCACCATGCATATTTGCCCAGAAGAGCATGAGTGGACTGAGAAGATATATAGAGTTATCTCTCTTCTTTCTGAAGTTTTCAAAGAGTATAAATGTTATTACACTAAAAAGAAGTGTGAAAAGGACAGGCCTTTCACCTGTAAAACTCAGTGTATTAGTATATATCAAAAATATAAGAGGAAAAGATATGTAAAAATCAATACCCTCTTTCAAAAACCACCATAATATTAAAAAAAGGGTGCTAATTAATAAAAGGGTCCTGAGTATTATTATCCCTTTCTCTTTAAATAAATCATAGACCTTAAAAAGGCTCACCTGGGCAAGCCAGTATTGTTTAAGAAGAAAGGCTGTCCTTTTCTCTGAAAAGGGTGTCCTGTTTTCTTCAAGGCTGGCTGTGAAGGTAAAAGGATCCGCTCCTGGAAGGCTTTTATTTATTACAATATATCTACCAGTTGCTATATGCCACCAGAAATCATAGTCCCATAATTTTATGGACAAATAGTTATTTGTAAAAGCTATAAATAAGAGGATAAAGGATAGAAAAACTACTGTCTTTTTTTTCATAAAAAGCTCCCTGGCAGTGTCTACCAGGGAGCACCTTTGGTATCTCATTAGTCAGAATAAAGCTCTTTCTTATGAATGGTAACGCCTTTTGCATCCTTAGCTTCTATTACAATTCTATAAGGGTTACTTGCAACCGAGCAAGCAATCTTACCAGCTGAAGCAGCACCAGCTATCCACAGGCTTCCTGCTGTTTCAGCCCATGGTGACTCTTCCTTCTGAAGTGAGGATTTAGCCGCTACATAAGAAGCACACAATGTACCTGCAGTAAGGGCTTGACCAAGCTGATAATTATTATAATCACTACTACCAATGCTACCATCACCATTACCGTCAACTTCTACTAAGCTTCCTTGAACACCTGTCCCTGCTGCAAGACCTTTGAGAGCTGAATTCAGCCATGCCTGAACATCTGGTTCTGCTGATGATGCTGCCCTTATTACAGCACCTTTTCTTGAACGCTCCTGCATACCAAGATATCCTGGTATAGCGATTGCTGCCAGTATACCGATAATCGCAATAACTATCAGGAGCTCAATGAGTG
>CBFGJQ010000404.1:0-1529 GCA_965649095.1 Caldifarciminota bacterium
CACATCAGACGAATCTCCGATATCAATAATACAAAAAAATTCTTCATAATTTATGTCTCCCCTTTATATATTGACATATGTGCAATTGCACCATTGTAAATATCTCATTTATGCCTCATACTCAACACCCTGAAGTGTCCTCTTCACAAAGTTATTGAGTGCTTGTAGTATCTTATGAAGTTCATCAGGATATTTTATCCAGTAATAAATGCCGTCTGATTTAGTCTCATAGCGCACGATCTCCAGATGCCTTAATTGTGCCAAATGGTGAGAAACTGTAGGCTGAGAACGTTTAATCCATTTTACAAGTTCATTAACAGTCATTGGACCGTTTTTGATAAGTATTTTGACAATTGAGTATTTAGCCGGGTCACCCAATGCCTTAGCAACCCTTGACTCTCGGTAAAAAATTTCTTTCATCGGTTTTGTCTGTATATTTCTGACCATAATTCTCCTTTCTTTATATCATTATATCGATATATGTGCATATGTGCAATGGTGCAATTGCACACACATAATTCTCTGGTCATAATATCTCCTTCACTTCTTATCTCTATCATCTTTCAAACATTAACTGTATTCTTGTTTCTATCATATTGCTATAACTCTATTTACTATTCACTATTTTCTATTTTCTATCTTCTATCTCCTATCTTCTATCTTCCTATCCTTTATCCTTTGTGTTTGTTCTTTTCCTCTTATCTCTCGCTTTTGACTTTTTTGACCGTTCCAAAACCCCTTGAAACCGATTTGCCAATCCCCCAGTAATCCGGGATTTCAAAATTTACGGAAAAATTACCTAAAAATCCGAGCATCGGCACACCTTTGAGCCGATTTCTGACAGGTTTCATCTTCTCAATATGGGCCTCAATCGGCGCGGACACCGTATAACCAAGACCCTTGGACATAGATAAAATATTACCAACAAGAATCTTTTCCAGCATCGCCCTGCGTTTCTCCCAGGTGCCCAATTTATGATACTTCTCATAATTTCTTTCATTCAACGCCAGCCAGGGGGTGAGGAAGGTGTATGGGATCGGTTCAGTAGATATCATCAATTTATCAGTCCTTAAAACAATTACCTTTTCTTTTATTTCATATTCATTTTCACCAATCTTGATAGAGTTAACATCTACATATATCTTCTGCAGGATTTCAGCACCTTCGTTAATACCAAGGACAAAGGACCTATCATCCAAAAATTTATACTGGATGAGTGGGATTCTGTAAAGAAGTTTATTATTATCAAGATGTTGGTGAACAAGTGTCCAATCAGCAAATCTGCTGGCAAAATATCCACGGATTTTATCCGGTGAGGTTTTGTTCAGACCTTCACAAAGGAAATTGAAGATAAGGGTTTTAACTTTAATTTTCTACTCTCCTTAAGAGAACATAACCTGTATCTTTTATCAGGTATGCAACTTCATCGGTTATTTCAACGGTGAGTTCTGCAGGATATAAAATATTCTGTTCTTCCCTGACTGGAAGCATATAGCTGACCAATGGGAAATTCTTTTGCGATTTTATGC
>CBFGJQ010000405.1:0-1524 GCA_965649095.1 Caldifarciminota bacterium
AAGGAGGATTATAAAGTTATCCCTTGAATTTTATATTTCTCTGAATATAATTTGCAAAAAGGGGAAAGGATGGCAAAGAATAATATAATGATCTTTTGTGTAATTTTTTTATATCTTTTAAGAATCCCATTTGCACAGGACTTTGTTGGTAGAAATCATTATATTGGAACGATCGGGAAAGGCAATAGGGTTTATGTGGATCTGAAGATTGAAAAAGATAGTATCATGGGTTATTATTTTTATTATCGAACGGGCATTCCGGTAGATTTGAAAGGCAACATCAACCCTGATAAAAGTTTTAGAATCGATGAATACATAAATAGAGATTTAACTGGAATTTTTATCGGCGAACTAAAAGGTTTTGATAAACTCATCGGACAGTGGTCCAGCCCGGATGCCAAAAAGACACTCCGATTCGAACTGATAAAGATTGCCGAAAGCAAAGAATATAAATCAGATAGATATGATGTAAGAGTGGCGTATCCTCAATTTCGTATTGATAATAAATCATTAGAGCAAAAACTGAATGATACAATCAAGACTGTTACACATAATGTATACAATAATTTTATGCAGGATATAGAAGATTACATCTCACCAGAAAGTGTCCTTCCATTTTTTTACACCGACTACCGTATTGAATACTTTTCAGGTCAAATTGTGAGTCTACTCTTCACCCATAGTGAATATACCGGCGGTGTCCACCCGAACTACTACTACACAACTATTAATCTTTTTTTAGCCCCTGATAAAATCAAAGGATTGACATTAGACGATTTGTTTATTAAGAACTCAAATTATCTAAGGCTCTTGTCGGATATTTGTATAACAAATCTGAAAAGTCAGGGTGCTACTTTTGTTATTGATGAAGAAGTAAAAGATGTTTCTGAACAGCTTGATGCTTTTAGTATAACCCCAAAGGAACTGGTATTTACATTCTCTCCTTATCTGGTCGGGTCTTATGCTGAAGGAACTTACACCGTTGCAATACCTTACAAAGATATCAAAAAGATAATAAACCCAAATGGACCACTGGGCGAAATAATAACCTTTTGAAAGATGCTCGGATTGGTTCTCGGTGGTGGTGCGGCAAAAGGCTATGCCCATATCGGTGTGATAAAATTTCTTGAAAAATTGAATATAAGACCCGATATTGTCGTCGGTGCAAGTATGGGTTCGCTCATCGGTGGATTTTATGCAAAAGGATTCACGGCAAAACAGATGGAAGAGATTGCATTAAAGATTGATAAAAAGAAGAAAAAGGAACTATTTAGATTTTCTATCTCTAAAAAAGGATTTATCAACGGAAGAAATATCATCAAATTTCTTAAGCCTTATCTTGGAGACATAAAGATTGAAGAACTACCGATAAGATATGCTTCGGTAGCCACCGATATTGAAGAAAATTCCGAGATTGTGATTGACCAGGGGGATTTGATTCAGGCAATAAGGTCTTCAATTGCAATCCCGGTTGTCTTTACCCCGCATAAATATGGTGGCAGAATTCTGATTGATGGTGGATTT
>CBFGJQ010000406.1:0-1521 GCA_965649095.1 Caldifarciminota bacterium
CCACCGGGACAACCCGGGCTGCGGTCGTAACCGATGCGGGCGGCTTAAAGGTACTGGGGAGTGATATAAGGTATATCAAACCGGATAAGGGGAGAATCGGTCCGGAGATTGGGGATTCCCTAAAATTCTCCTCCCTCCTTTATCCAATTTCAGTCTTGATTGTGATACTCTCTTTTATTTACCAGTGGCATCAGGTAAGACTATCCCGGGACCGCGCCTATGCCCGCAGGTTTCTCTCCGGCCGGCTATTCAAAAGGCGATTTCAACAGGTTTATGGGTATATGAAAAAAAATGACCAGAAGAACTTTTATAGTGCCCTTGCAAAGGCGATTGTGAACTACATCGGCGACCGCTACAATCTTGATACCGGTGCCTTGACAAACGAACAGATAAAACAAGAGTTACTACAGAAGGGACTGAAGCCTGACCTACTTGAGGAACTGTTTGAGATTATAAAGAAGTGTGATACAATAGTCTATGCCCCGAAGATAGAAGCAGCCGATACAATGCCAGAACTTATTGAAAGGACAAAGAAAATAATGGAAAGTCTATGATATTCTTGATATTTGCCACCGTTACTTCCGAGGCGATCGAATTATACAATACGGGCAATAGATACTATTCCGAAGGTAATTTCCAGAATGCAATTGAATGCTACGAAAAAGCGCTCTCAATCTATAAAGATAAGGATATCTACTACAACTTAGGCAATGCCTACTTTAAAATTGGTAGTATTGGAAAGGCGCTAATCCAGTTTCGGCGGGCATATTTTCTCTGTCCAAGGGATGTGGATGTTAAATACAACTTAAATTTTTTAAGAAATTTTCGTGCGGACAAAATCACCACCATCCCCAATCCGATAGTTCAGATGTTAAATTCCTTATTCCATCACTTCTCAATGGCTGAATCCATCATCTATTCTGCCCTATCCTTTCTATTTTGTGCAATCCTCTTTTCGTTATTTATCATCAGAAGGAATAGGCTCTTTATCGGGATTGCCCTTATTGGTTTTCTTTCATTTCTCTACTTTTTTATCACCACCCAAATATGGCAGGGGGAGAGAAACTCAAATTCCGCGGTAGTCATCTGTAAAGAGTGTCAGGCATTCAGTGGTCCGTCTGAGGACTACAAGGAGGTCCTGCTAATACATGAGGGAACTGAGGTAAAGATACGCGATGAGCGAAATGGCTATTATCTCATTCAACTACCCGGTGGTATTGGTGGCTGGGTAAAGACCGAAAATGTAGCACGGGTATTTTAACTGCCGTTGCAAATAGATTTTAATAAGGCCCCTTCGCCCTTTCACCGGCAGGGATGCCATCGGTCTCAAGGAGAATCTTGCCTTTAGGGCTGGTAAGATAATATGCCTTTCCCTTGTCCTTTTATTTCAGCGCATAATTTATTGTATAGGAATTTTTGTAATCGTTTAGAGGCTGTGTCGTAGCCCTTGTCGCGGTCGCATCCTGACCTGTCGTCAGGACAGGTTTATGCGACAAAAAAATTAAAAAGTAATGAAATTTG
>CBFGJQ010000407.1:0-1502 GCA_965649095.1 Caldifarciminota bacterium
GTGCAGATTTAATCAAGGCAGTCGGGTATGAATAGTAGGGCGGGATGTGAGAAAATCAGGAGATTATGGATTATAGTGTTTTAGGTATTTAGGTGTTTAGGAATTTAGGAGTTTAATAAATAAGGAGGTCATAAATGAAAAAATTTATCACAATCATTGTCATAATATTACTGATTGGTATTGTATTGAGATTGACACTCGGGAAGAGACAGAGCCTGGGTAAAATGGAAAAGGTTCCCCCTTCGGTTGAGGTGGTTCTGGTGAAAAAGGGCGATGTCCAAAAGACCATCACGCTCATCGGAATGCTCACTGCGGATAAGACCGTCCAGGTCTTTCCTGAAGGAATGGGTAGGGTGACAAAACTTTTTGTGAAAGAAGGTTCTTATGTCCCGAAGGGTGAAAAGATCATCGGTATTAAAAATGAAACCGTGGGCTTTGATTTTGAAGAATCTTATGTCACTGCACCGATCAGCGGCACAGTTGCTAAGATTCTGGTTGATATTGGTTCAACCGTTGCACCCCAGGTTCCTGTGGCAATGATTGTTGATGTATCACGGATAAAGGTGAGTTTCAATGTTCCGGAGATAGATGCCCAGTCCTTCCGCTTGAATATGCCCATAACTATAAATATTGATGCGGTATCAGAAAAGGCATTTAATGGGTATATCACCGAGATCAGCCCGGTCGTTGACCCGCTTACCAGGACGGTTGGAGTTAAAGGAGTTATCCAGAATTCCGGTATAAATTTAAAGCCAGGAATGACTGCAAGGGTATCAATCAAATTGAGTGAGAAGAAAGGGGTGGTTGCCATTTCTAAGGATGCCCTCATTGATAATGCTGTGTTTGTAGTAAACAGAGATAGCACAGCAGAACGCAGGTCCATAAAGATTGGACTCATTGGTGATGAACTTGTAGAAATCACTGAAGGCTTGCGTGAAAATGAATATGTGGTCATCCTTGGTCAACAGCGGCTTGCAGGTGGAGAAAAGGTCATTCCAATTGTGAGGGAAAGATGAAAATTACAGAAGTTTCTGTAAAAAGACCCCTTGCAATTTCAATGGTATTTTTGGGATTGATCGTCTTTGGTATTATCTCCATAACAAAACTGCCGGTTGATTTATTTCCAAATATTACCCTGCCAATGATGGTCGTTATGACTACTTACCAGGGTGCAGGTCCCCAGGAAGTTGAGTCCCAGATAACCAAGCCCTTTGAAAAGATACTTGGGACACTCAATAATATTGATAAAATCACCTCCACCTCTTCAGAAAACTCCTCAATGATTATGCTACAATTTACCTGGGGAACAGATCTGGATGCGGCGGCAAACGATGTCCGGGACAGGCTTGGCTTGATATTACCATATATACCCCAGGATGCCAATCAACCGATGATATTCAAATTTGATGTATCACAGCAGCCGGTCGTTATGTATAGTATCAAAGGTAGTATTGACCCGCTTGAACTTGACCGGATCGGCGATGATATTGCGGATAGATTAC
>CBFGJQ010000408.1:0-10297 GCA_965649095.1 Caldifarciminota bacterium
CCGATTCCCTCAAAGGCTGGATTGCGGGTGAGTATGATTTCTTTAATTTTGACAGCAGTATTCTACATACTACAAATGGGAGGGATTGGATTGAATTACAAAGTCCAATAAATTCCAATTTAAATGGCATTTGCTTTGTTGACTCCCTGAACGGCTGGGTCGTATCAGATATTCCATTTACCGAATTAACCGATAGTATAATTGCCCATACCACTGATGGCGGTATCTCCTGGATTAAACAGCGAAGTCCAGAAATGGTACACCTGAAGGGCGTATATTTTATAAATCAAATCCGCGGCTGGGCGGTTGGCAATCAGGGGAAGGTAATCGCGACGGTAAACGGGGGTGATTTATGGGTAAGTCAAAATAGCGGAACATCAGTAAACTTGAATGATATCTATTTTGTTGACCTGTTGAATGGCTGGGCAGTTGGTGATTCGGGCAAGGTTATTCAAACAACAAACGGTGGTATCTCCTGGTCAGTGCAATCAACCGGGATTCAACAAGACTTGAATGCAGTCTTTTTTTATGATCTAAATATGGGGTGGGTTGTTGGGAATTCAGGGACTGTTTTATCTACGACGAATGGTGGGAGTGAATGGATTGCTCAGAATAGCGGAGTGGCTGCCCAACTCAATGATGTCTTCTTTGCAAGTGCTACACAAGGGTGGGCAGTCGGTGACGCGGGTAGAATTATATATACGACGAACGGGGGTAGTAACTGGTTGATCCAATCAGGCGGAACCGGGAATGCCCTGCTCAGTCTTTTCTTTATAAACGAACATAAAGGTTGGGCAACTGGTAAGGCAGGAACAATTCTATTTTATGAAGATATTCCTCCTTCAACCCCGGTCCTGATTGCACCCCCAGATTCGTCAAAAACGAATGACCCGACCCCAACTTTTCTCTGGCACAGGGCGCAGGACTATTCAGGAATAAAGAGATATTATCTTCAGATTGATACCACTGACCAGTTCCTTTCTCCGGTGATAAGTGATTCTACCGCTGATACAATCTATCTGCTGACCGCTAATTTAGCGAGCCGTCAGTACTGGTGGCGGGTATGTGCCCGCGATAGTGCAGACAACATTGGGAACTGGTCTTTAATCTGGACATTCTTTGTGGATACGGTATGTCCTTATGTTGTCTTTACAATGCCGGCGGCGGGTGATACCGGGGTCTTGC
The DNA here is from genome assembly GCA_965649095.1 of Caldifarciminota bacterium. GTDB lineage: Bacteria > Hydrothermota > Tepidihabitantia > SM23-42 > JAOAFX01 > JBDRWI01. The sequence continues at coordinate 1,186 of CBFGJQ010000408.1, forward strand.
CTGGGGTGAGTATCTATGCGACATTTTCTGAGTTGATGGACTCAACAACGATGGTGGTTGAAAACTTCAGGGTGGTTGGTTCGGCAAGTGGAACGCACAATTTTGTTGTGAGTTATAGCAATCTGGATTCTACAGTTTGCCTGGATCCGGTTGATAGTTTCGCCTATGCAGAGACGGTGGTGGTGACGATAAAGAAGGAGGTTCGTGACCTATCCGGGAATATGATGCTGACCGATAAAGTATGGGAGTTTTATACACGCCAACCTTTACTGGATACTACCGGTCCGAGGACATCACAACTTATAGTTACACCCAATCCCACGCAGGGTGCTTCATTGATTGTTATTAAAGGAATTGTTTCCGATTCAGCCCTGGGAAATTCTATGGTCAAATCTGCGGAGTTCTTTGTAGATTCAACCGGCCCTGATAGCACCGGAATTATAATGGACCCATTGGACGGAGTCTTTGATGAGATTACCGAAGAGGTGATTGATACCTTGGATATTTCTGCCTGGCAATTTGGCACATCCCGATGGCTGTTTGTCCATGGCCTTGATGCCTCCGGCAACTGGGGAAACTTTGATTCAATTTGTGTAATCGTGACACCACCCCCACCCGATACTACACCTCCGACATTTGAGATTACCATTATCCCTCAGGAGCCATATATTGGCGATACCATCACCATAAGGGCAGTTCCCAGTGAACCGCTCTCTTTTGATTCAACCGTCATCTGCTCCCTTATCACTCCGGATAGCATAAGCCATACTCTATCGCTTACTATTGACACATCGGGATATTACGGAAGGATGTGCACAGCCGGTTTCACATCCGGAGTATGTCTGGTGAGTGTTTCAGGCTATGACCTCGCTGGAAATTTGGGTTCATCTTCTACAAAATTCAATATTAAAGCACGTCCAGGAGAATTTATGCCCGCGGAGCTGGTCTATGCCTGGCCGAATCCCGCCCGGGGGAATGAGATAAACTTCCATTTTTATGTAACTACCAATGCGGATGTAACCGTTGAGATATTCAATTTAAGGGGAAAATTAGTAGCCCGCCTCAATGGATATGGCGAGGGCGGTAGACCACCACATCAACCAAATTCAAATGCAATTAAATGGGATATTACAAAGATTGCCAGCGATATTTATCTTTTCAAAATCTCAGCGGTGAGTCGCGAAACAAAGGAGAAGAAAGTTGTTATCAAAAAATTTGCAATTGTAAAATAGGAGGAGTGATGCAAAAAATTTATTTACCGGTGGTGGTTTTCTATCTCTCTTTAGTTTTTGGAGAAACCGGTGGTAGTGGCGCGACATTCCTTACGCTTGATACGGGGGCGAGAAACTTAGGTTTGGCGGGAGCCGGCAGTGCCCTATTGAGTGGGGTTCAATCCTTAAACTGGAATCCTGCCCAAATCGGCTGGTTAGACGAAAAAGAGATTACCTGTTTCCATTCCGAGCATTTCCAGTCAATCAGGTATGAGAATATAGGATTTGCATGTGGCCGAGGCAATACCGGACTTGGTTTCTCCTTGAAAGGGCTCTATCTGGGAGGTATAGAAAAACGGACGGAACCATCACCCGAACCAATTTCAATGCTGAATGCCTATTTCCTCGCCCCCACCCTTTCCCTGGGAAGGGCATTAAATAGAAACCTTGCCTTTGGCACGAATCTGAAGTCGGTATATCAACAGATTGGCGATGATAACTCCTTCTCATTTGCTACAGATTTAGGAGTTAATACAAAAATGCCGATAAGGGGAATAAAGAGTGGTCTATCAATCCTTGACCTCGGAACGGGGGTTAAGTTTACCAATGTCTCTTATTCTTTACCAACCCGATTACGCCTTGGGATTGGCTATTCTCTTCTGGATGGGAATATGAATCTTGCCTTTGACCTCATCAAGTTCTTTAACGAAGACCTTGAATATGCCATGGGAATAGAAGGGAGGATGGAGAGGTTCCTCCTGAGATTAGGCTATCGCGGGGCTTTCAACGGAGAGGATGATTATGGTGGATTTGCCGGCGGTTTTGGTCTTCAAGTCAAGGATTTAGACATTGATTATGCCTTTGTCACAAATAGTTCACTGGGGGGAACGCATACATTTTCAATTACATATTTCTGGAATCGGGAGAAGCGAATCAGGGTTGAAAAGGAATTGCTAGCTGGTGAAGAATTTTTGAAGAAGGTTAAATACCGGGCAGAGGAGTTTTATAATCGAGGAATTGAGGCGAAAAATATGGGTAGGGAAGAAGAGGCATTGAAAAATTTTGAAATCAGTCTTTTGTGGTATCCCGATTTTGAAGAGCCAATATCCAATATTGAGTCCTTAAAGAAGAAGAGGTTTAACAAATTCCTCCTCACCGGCTACAATGCATACAAAGAGGGCGATTATATTGAGGCGGTCGCCCAATTTTCCCGGGCAGTAAGAATTGATTCTACCGACAAGAATGCCCAGGGTTGGCTCAAGGCAAGCCTTGCCGCACTTGTAAAGGCAAGCACCGAAAAGATTTTGGAAAAGAATAAAAGAGAAAGGATATCATACTACATAAAATTGGGCGGTGAATCTTTTTCAAGAAGGGATTACCAGGGGGCAATCCGGGAATGGCGCAATGCCCTTACCATTGATTCCACCCAGATTTCCGTCCATAGCTTGATTGAGGCAGTTAAATCAAAAATCAGAGCAGAGAGCGAATTCCTAATTGAACAGAATAGACCTCTTAAGGCAATGAATCGGATTAAAGAGTATCTATCTTTAGAGCCGGAAAATCAGGAATTTCTAGATAAAAAGGCGAAGCTTGAAAAGGAGATAAACAGTTCAATTTTGGCGCATATTGACAATGGTATAAAATTCTTCAATCAAGGGAATTATCTAAGGGCAAAGATTGAATTCCGAATTGTCTCCATTCTTGAACCACAAAATCTTACTGCCAAACACTATCTTGCCAAGATAGGTTCCCTGAAGATAGAGCCAACCACGATTGAATTAAATAGTCTCTATGAGAAGGGGACTGAGCTGTATGGACAGGGTAATTACGAATTTGCGCTTGAATACTATAAGGGTATCAAAGAGTTTAAATCTGAATTTTTCGGCATCGAGAAGAATATTGAGCGCATAAGAGAGAAGATGGCAGAGGATTAAGGGTTTAAATTACCCAAGACTACCCACCACCCTTTCAACCGCCTCTAGGATTTCACAGGACCTTACGAGTTCCTTCATCCGGGTGTGGTCAGGATATAAAGGTCTGTCCTCATCAAGATGGGCAACATATCTTCTAATGACCTCCTTTGCCACACGAACCCCCCGGCCTGGTGTGAATTCCCGAAAGTCCAATGCCTGTGCCGCCGCCATAAACTCTATTCCTAAGATTCCATAGGCGTTATCAAGAATCTGGTGATTCTTTATTGCGGTATTCATCCCCATTGAGACGAAGTCCTCCTGGTCAGCGGCTGCGGGTATTGACTGAATTGATGCCGGCATTGAAAGGATTCTCTGTTCAACAATGAGCATATCCGCCGTATACTGACTGAGCATCATCCCTGAGAACATACCCGCACCTTTAGTCAAGAACTCAGGTAAGCCTTGACTCAGATTTGCATTGGTGAGACGATTGAGACGCCGCTCCGATAAGACACAGACCATAGTTACTGCCGCCCCCACCATATCCATTGGCAGAGAGATTGGCGACCCCTGGAAATTTGCACCCGTAAGCGTCAGATTATACTCGGGTAAAAAGATTGGATTGTCACCGACCCCATTCAATTCAATCTCCACCTGCTCCCTTGCCCAGCGCACTGCATCATGTGCGGCACCAATCACCTGTGGCGATGAGCGCATTGAATAGGCATCCTGAACCTTGGTTTTGAATCTACCGGTTAAAAGGTCGCTCCCTTCTATACACTTCATAATTGCGCGGGCAGACCTTATCGCCCCGGGGAAGCCCCTTGCCTCATGGAGGCGAACATCATAAGGTTTCATATTGGCAAGTAATGCCTCAAGGGTCATTGCACAGGCAATCTCTGACTGCTTCAGCCAGCGGTTTATGTCATATAACTGAATTGCACTCATCGCCGTCAGGAGATTTGAACCATTTATTGCCGCAAGACCATCCCGCGCCTTTAGTCCCGGAATGGGGATGCCTGCCCTTTCCATTGCCACCCGACCCGGAAGGACCTCGCCCTGATAATATGCCTCACCCTCACCCAAAAGTAAAAGGGCAATCTGAGACATCGGCGCCAAATCACCGCAGGCACCAACTGAACCCTTCTGACAGACCACCGGGGTCACCCCTCTATTTAACATTTCAACGAAAGTAAGGGGAATCTCAGGACGGCACCCCGATTTACCCTTGGCAAGGACATTTATTCTGCTTACCATTGCCCCGCGGACGAACTCTACCGGTGCTGGCTCACCAATCCCGGCGGCGTGGTTATATATGAGATACTTCTGGAACTCTTCAATCTGTTCATCCGAAAGAATCTTTTCTGACAATTCCCCAATCCCGGTATTGATTCCATACATAATCTCACGGGCTCTGATTTTATCCTCAACCATTTTACGGCATCTCCTGATCCTCTCAATCGCCGCTGGCGACAGTTCAATTTTCTCATTATGGCGGGCAATCGCCACAAGTTTTTCAATTGTCAAACTTTCTCCATCAAGCACAATCGCCATATGATTGCTCCTTTCAAATTAATTCTATCCAATCAATGCCAAAAGTCAACATTTCCGGATTTCAAGAGACAATCTTTTGGAATCCGTTGACTTATTGAAACAATCCTTTATAATAGTCTATGGAGTGTTCTCTCTGTGAGAGGGATTTTTTGCTGAGCCGGATTATCCCATTTTGTCCGAATTGTATTCGCGATAGATTTGATAGAATCTATCCCGAAATCTTAAAGGTCCATCAAAAGACAAGGATGGCATATAATCTACCCGGGCAAATTCCCAAAGGTGAAGAGGGGCTCCTCTGTGGATTGTGCGGCAACCGCTGTCGCATCGGAATGGGTGAATCCGGTTATTGTGGTGTGAGGAAGAATCTTGCAAAAAGAATTACCGGTCCTGATGAAGATTGGGCCTATGCGGATTGGTATCATGACCCATTGCCTACGAATTGTGTTGCAGACTGGGTATGTGCAGGCAGCAAGGATTATGGTTATAAGAATCTTGCCGTCTTCTACGAGGCCTGCACCTTCAACTGTCTATTCTGTCAGAACTGGCACTATCGTGAGAGAAAGAATCGGGCAACGATTGAAGACCTTGCCCGAGCGGCGGATAGTTTGACGAGTTGCCTGTGCTACTTTGGTGGAGACCCAACCCCATTTGCCCGGCACAGCATTGCAACCGCAAAGGAGATTCTTGAAAGAAAAAGGTATAAAAAATTTAGAATCTGCTGGGAGACAAATGGCTCTGTATCACCGAAATTAATGGAAGAGTGGGTTGAACTGGCACTAAGGACAGAGGGCTGTGTAAAGATCGATTTCAAGACATATTCGGAAGAACTGAACATCGCCTTATGTGGTGTATCAAATAGCAATACAAAAGAAAATATCAAACTTGTAGCAGGATATATACCAAAAAGGGAGAAACCACCAATCCTCGTTGTCAGCACCCTTTTAATCCCCGGCTATATTGATGAGTATGAAATAACTGAAATGGCAAAGTTTCTAAGTTCAATAAGTAAGGATATCCCGTGGTCATTCTTGGCTTTTTATCCCCACTTCTATTTCCGCGACCTACCCCAGACTTCAAGGAGCCAGGCTGAGAGGGCGGTGAAGATTGCCAATGAGTATGGGATGAAAAATGTCCACATCGGCAATCTCCATCTTCTTATTTGAGATTGGAAGCCCTCACCTATGGGTGATTAAATCGCATCCTTGACTTGATTCAAAATTTTTATATAATTATTGCGGATGGGAGTGACACCACTTGTGGTGTCATAACCGCCCAAGTGCGGTCAATCCAGCCGGGAAGGAATGTCCGCGCGGCGGCGGATTATTCCGGTCCGAAGGGAATGATATTCCCTAAGCCAAAGGGGTCGTAGTTCAGCTTGGTTAGAACGCCTGCCTGTCACGCAGGAGGTCGCGAGTTCAAATCTCGTCGGCCCCGTCTTTTTATCTTTTTACTCCTGCCATCGCAAGGATTCCAATCCCAATAAAGATAAAATTGGGCAGCCAGGCAGACAAAAAGGGCTCCATCTCCCCGGCATAACCATAGGCACGACAGGATTGTATTAGCCCCCAGTAGACGAATGCGATGACAATACTTATTCCCAGGCCAACGGCAATACCGCCGCGCCTAAGGACAACCGAGATGGGAAGGGCAATTAAAAGGAGAATCAGGGTGATAACCGGAAACGAAAACCGATAGTTCAACTCCACCTGCTCCTTTGCAACATTCTCGCCCGCCCTGATTTTTCTCTTTACAAATCTTTGTATCTCAAAGAAGTTCATCTCTTCAACCGGCTTTATCCGGCGAAGAAAATCCTCTGGTTTCTCTTTTAGTTCAGGAAGGCGGTAGTTGGCATAACTTGTCAGTAATTCATTACCCAATGTATCAAACTCACGCACGGTAACATCCATAAATTGCCATACCCCCTGATAGCGGGCGGAAATGGCATCGATCCTCTTTTCTATCCTCTGTTCTTTACCAAGTTTCCAGAGTGTTACATTAGTCATTGTTGAATCCCTGGCATTCAACTGTTTGATATAGTAGAGCCAGTTATCTTCACCGTAATAGAAAAAATTACGACGCTGTCTTTCAACCGGTATCTGTCGGTGGTCAATCTTTTCTATCTTATGGCGATATAACCTCTCCTGTGCCCAGATACCAATGGTCTCTTGAAAGATAAATGTGAAAATAGAAATAAAAATACCCGCAATAATAATCAAAAAAAAGAGGTTGTTAATGTCCATACCGTTAGATTTCAATGCCAGCAACTCCCGATTCTTTGTCATAGAGCCGAAGATGAAAAATACCCCAATTATTGATGCGATCGGGATTAAGAGGATGGTATAGGAGGGGGTGAGATAGAGATAATAGACTATAATATCCCAGAAGCGGACATTCTTTGCCAGATAACTTCCTAAATTGTCAAAGAGATTGATGACGATATAAATAAATATCAGCACCAAAAGGGAGAGCAAAAAGTTTTTTATATAGTTTCCCAATACATAACGCTCAATAATCTTCACCTATTCCGCCTCTCTTTTATAATCCTTCCAATGCAATATTCTCGGAAGATTGAATCTCAAATGCCCCTGTTCCGCAAAGATGTAGAGGATGAGACCTGGAATAACAAGAATAAAATTGGGTAACCACATCCCTAAGAAAGGAGGGAATCCTCGCCTGGCGGAGAATTCCTCGCCGGTAAGTAAAAGAATATAATAAAGTGAAAAGAGTATTATCCCGAGGAGGATTCCGGCAATCCCTCCCCTCTTGAAGAGATACCCTAGTGGTGCACCAATCAGGAGAAATATCAAACAGATAAAGGCAAGGGAAAACTTTTTGTGAAATTCAATAAGATAACGGGAAAGGGTCTGGTTCTTGCCTTTGATGATGGAATTCTTCTGTTCAATTAGAAAACGAAGGTTGGCGAGTTTCTGATTGTTGCCCATTAAAAAGTTATCTATTCCATCTCTGGCAATCTCATTTACCTCTTCTTTTAATCTATCTATTTCAATGGCAATCTCTTTAATCCTTCTGAGAAGACTTATTGCATCAAGCTCATCTTCACTCCTTGACTTCCTCTCCCGCCTTATGAATTCGGTGTCCATCTTAATATTTATCACCTCTTTTATAAAGCGTGACCTTTGATATTTTGTATTATCAATTAACTGGTGGAACTCGCCATTAAACAGAACAAACTGCATAATATTCTGTTCTTCAAGATTATTTAAAATCCCCTTGGGGGCAGTGATAATCAAATTATTCGCCAGGTCATAGAGTGTAACATTAAATATCTGACTTGTCCGTTCATCCTTTTCTCCAATATAAATTGTATATCCCGGAAATTCATTGGTAAATACCCCCTCGCCCAGACGCACGGCCGGCCTTTTTCGGGCTACATCAAGCATTAAATTTCTCGCGCGATGATTCGCCTCAGGGAGAATGAAGTTATTGAAAAGTGTTAAGATAATCGTTATTATGACTACGAAAATGATTGGTGTCTTCATTATAGAGAAAAAAGATAACCCGCTTACCTTCAACGTAAGAATCTCATTGTCTTGACCAAATCTTCCAAATCCCATTACTATCGCAACGAGAATTGCCATCGGTGTAGTATAAGAGACAATCAGGGGCAGGGTATAGATAAGAATCTGACCAACAATATCAACGGATAAACCCTTACGAACAAAGAGGTCAATCAATCTGAATAGCTGGTCCATCAAGAGAATAAAGGTAAGGGCAAAAAGGGAAAATAAAAAAGGGGGGATAAACTCTTTTAAAAAATATCTATCAATGATGCGCATTATTTTAGAAATCCCCTTCTTTTTAACCTTTCAATTGCCTGCACAGCCCTACTCAGAGATACTACTGTCTCAGGGTTCAATTCAAACACAGGTTCTAAAATCTTCTGGTCAATCAGTCGCATATAGGGAAGATAGAGATAGGAATTTGCTGGGATAGATTTTATGACAAAAAACTTCCTGGGGTATATTGGTGGAAGCAAGCGGTCTAAAATAAGAATAAAATTTGCAGTGGTTATGGTATCAGAACCGTAAAATTTTTGGTCTGGGGCAAGGGTTAAATAACCCTTTGAGATTGTATAACTGACCGGGTCCAGACCTACCCTGTTGCTTGTCCCTCCAGTGATAATCTCGGCAAGTAATGTGCGCGTCAAAGGAAAACGGCGGTCAAATTTTTTAAAAATTTCGGGCTTCAAACTTAATAGCATTCCGTATAATTCACTGAAATTGCGATGCTGCCGATAATATTGGAATAGATTGAGATAGACATTCTCATCGGGGCTGTTTCTTAATGCCAATTCCTTAAGGATTGTGATACACCTTTCAAATTTGCCAAGTTGGTGATAGCAGGCGTAGAGATAATAGAGTGTTGAATCTCCGGACGGCGACTGATTGTAAAATCTTCGGAAATATTCAGCCG
>CBFGJQ010000409.1:0-7044 GCA_965649095.1 Caldifarciminota bacterium
GCTCAAATCATTGCAGTTATTGCACCATTCCTCTGCTCAAGGGTGAATATAAAAGTGCTGAATTTACGGACTTGATAAAAGAGGCAAGGGAACTGGCAAAATTGGGAACAAAGGAGATTATTCTGATTGCCCAGGACACCACCCGTTATGGCTTAGACCTTTATAAAAGGATAATGCTCGTTCCCCTTATTAGAGAGATTTCAAAGATACCACAAATAGAATGGATTAGGATTATGTATGCCCACCCCAAAGGTATAACCGATGAGATAATTGAAGAGATAGAGAATAATCCAAAGGTCTGTAAATATCTTGATTTACCAATCCAGCATATCAATGACCGAATTCTAAGGTTGATGAATCGGGGTGTTAGCCGAGGTAATATTGAATCGATAATCTGGCGTCTGAAAAGGATTAAAGATATGGTATTAAGGACAACGGTAATGGTCGGTTTCCCGGGAGAAACTGATAGAGAATTTAGCGAACTTAAGGACTTCTTGCAAGAAGGATATTTTGACTGGTTCGGCGTCTTCCCTTACTCTCGTGAGCCAGCGACCGCCTCGGCATTACTCAGCCAGCTACCGGCCGAGGTCATAAAAGAGAGATACAAGGAGATTCTAAAGATTCAGAAGAGAGTTTTGAGGTCCCAGTTAACTAAGAAAATCGGGAATATTTATAAAACACTCCTCCACTGGAAAGACGGCAATTACTTGGGTCATACCGAATTTTCCGCACCCGAGATTGACCCTCAGATTATAGTTAAGAATTCAGGACTAAAGTTGGGCAATTTTTATGAATTTAAAATCAAAGGGTTGCTGGGCGCCGACCTTTGTGCTGATATGTGCTAAGTCTTATGTCTCTTCTCTTTATAGGTCTTATCCTTGCCCTAAAATTCCCCTTTGATCTGCACTGTAATGCCCATTTTGGTCGCTATCTGAACAGTGGTTTATCAAGATACTACATAGATTCATCGGTCAATTTATACAGCACAATTGTTGATTATAATAGCCTCTTATTCTTTATAAACTATCAGGATGACCTTGAGGTGAAGGGTGGTGATGGTGTTCTGTTTGATCCAAGGTATGTCCATTATTACATTGCGGGTGGACTTGATTATCTATCTCGCCCAATCTTCTTCCGATTTTCTTATATCCATGATTGTTTTCATAATATAGATTCACTGACAACAAATAAGCCGATCTTCAACCGGTTCAGATTTCAATTTGGCGCAGTGGATTTTCACTATTCAAGGAGTGCAAGGACATTGAGCAGATTTTTGTGGAGTTTTTACTACACATACTATGCACACTGGCAGTATCATGGCTGGGATATAAATGCGGGTGCCGACTATGAATTTGACCTTGCCCTGCAGGGCCGGATAAACTTCTTAAGCAAGAATAACTTCGGTGGTGACATCGCTTGTGAGTTTTTAACTATGCGCGGTAAATCCTCCTGGTATCATCAACATCTATTCAAGTTGCTATTCTACTATAAAGGCAATTCGGAGAGTCGTCTTGGCCTCGGATTTATTTATAATCTTTTCAATAATGACCCAATAAAGAATCCTCACAAACTATGGGAATTTATACTCTATTTTCATTCATAATAACCTTTGAAACCCCTTACGAACTCTTTAGCATTGGGTGCCAAAAGGAATTGGCAAACGACCTGCCGGGGGCAATTGAGTATTACAAAATGGCATTAGCCCTTGATTCATCAGCATATGAGATTTATTATGCCCTTGCCAATGCCCACTATAAAATCCAGAAGATTGAAAAGGGAATTGAATTTGCCAGAATGGGCTTGCAGATCGCCCCGGATAATCTTAATCTATATTCTATGTTGGCAGTAGGATATATTGGGAAGGGTGATTTTAAGAGTGCAATTGAGACCTATAAAAAGGCACTGGAATATCATCCGGATAATCTTGATCTCTATCAGACAATCTCTATCCTCTACGAAGGTAGTGGCGATTTGAAGATGGCAAAGGATATTTTAATGGAGATTGCCGAAGAGAAGAGAACTTCCGAAGTCTACACAAGGCTTGGCACAATCTGCGGTCGGATGAATGACCATGAGGGGGCAATCAACTGTTATCATCGGGCATTTACCCTTGATACCACAAACTTTACGGCATTGGTTGGCATTGGAACAGGTTTTGATCTTTTAGGCATCAAGGACTCCAGCATCTATTACTATGAAAAGGCAGTCCCGTATGATACATCGCTTTCAATATGTAAAAGGCTGGTTGACTTATATATGGATACCGACCAATTCCAAAAACTAATTGGACTTGCCAGAAGAATCCTTGCCTCCAATTACTACGAAATTGCAGTTCGCCGGAGCCTCGGTTTTGCCCTTTATAAAGTGGGTTTGTTGAACGAGGCGATTGTCGAATTTACAATTACCTCCAGTCTTGACCCTAAAGATACCTATTCAAAATTCTATATCGCCCGAATCTTTTTAGAACAGGGAAGGTATGATGATTCAAAGAGGGTTTTAAGTGAGGCACTTAAGGTCAATCCTGACTTTGTTGAACTCTGGGTCTATCTCGGTTTCGTGGCAATGGATAAGGGAGATTATAATCTTGCAAGATATGCATTTACCGAGGCTGCCCACAGGAATGCGGATATGGTTCAGGTCTATTACTTATTAGGGATTATTGCTGAATTGGAGCAGAAATTTGCAGAAGCCTACTTTTACTACAAAAAATCGTTGTCTTTGAACCCCTGTTCCCTTATCAGTTTAAATGCTCTGGCAAATTTATGCGACCGAATAGGAAGAAAAGAGGAGGCATTGAGGGTCTTTGAAAAGATCATTGAAATTGATACAACCGATGCGGTTGCCCTAAATTATGTTGGATATACCTATGCGGAGAGGGCAGAGAGTCTTGATTATGCACTGAGGCTAATTGAAAAGGCACTGGAGATTGAGCCGAATAATGGTTACTTTATTGATTCCCGGGGTTGGGTATTTTACCAGTTGGCAAGGTATGAGGATGCCCTTTCCGATTTAAGGCGGGCAAATGAACTTGTTGAAGACCCGGTGATCTTAGAACACCTCGGAGATGTCTATGTCAAACTCAATGAGATTACAAAGGCAAAAGAGGTCTATAAGCAGGTTCTTAAAATCCAACCCAAAAATCGAAGCGTCCAAAAGAAACTGAGGCAGTTAGAGGAGAGGTGATTATGGAACCATACCGGATTAAGGTGGTTGAGCCTTTGCGGAATTTTTCCCGGCAGAAGAGGTTGGCAGTCCTTGCGAAGGCGGACTACAACCTCTTTCTGATTCCGGCGCGGTATGTTTATATTGACCTCATATCAGACTCCGGGACCGGGGCAATGAGTGCTGAGGCCTGGGCAAGAATGATAGAGGCAGAGGAAGACTTTTCGGGACAAAAATCAGGGGAGGATTTTTTGAAGGTTGCTAAAGAGATTACAAATTTCCTCTATATCCAACCGGTCCACCAGGGGAGAACTGCCGAAAACATTCTCTTTAGTATCATCCTCAAACCGAATGATATAGTCCTTTCCAATACTCACTTTGAGACAACCCGGGCAAATATTGAGGCAATTGGCGCCCGGGCAATTGATATTCCCTACTTTGAAACCCCATACTGTGGTAATATCGACCTCAATGCCCTAAAAAAAAGGGTAAAGAGAGAAAGGGTTAGGGCAGTAATAATGACCATAACAAATAATATAAAGGGTGGTCAGCCCGTTTCTATGGAAAACTTGAAGAAGGCCTATGAGATTGCAAAAGAGAGAGGGGTTCTGGTAATCTTTGATGCGAGCAGGTTTGCTGATAATGCATTTTTTATAAAGCGCTATTCCGGTTCAAAAAAGTCAATCAAGGAGATCTGTCAGGAGATGTTTAAATTCTGTGATGTTTTGTATCTAAGCAGTAAAAAAGATGGACTCGTAAATATTGGCGGATTCATAGCTTGTAGAGATAAGAGGCTCTTTGCTGAGCTCAAGAAGAAGATAATTGCCCGGGAGTCGTATCCGAGTTCTGGTGGTCTTGCCGCAAGGGACCTCGCCGCAATGGCGGTAGGCCTTAAAGAGGCAATTGAGGAAGGATTTTTAAATTCACACATAGCTAAGGTTCATTATCTGGGGGATGTCTTAAGGAATAATGGTGTTGAGGTCTTCCAGCCGATAGGTGGTCATGGGGTGGTCATAAAGCCAAAAGAAAAGATTCCCTATGCCTCATATGCACTTGGGGCACAGGTTTATCTTGAGACCGGAATTCGGGGTGGTGTATTTGGCGAGGAATACCGGCTTGCTCTCCCCAGGCGGGTTTATACAAAGGAACATTTAAAGTTTGTTGGGGAGGCGATTGCAGGGGTTTACCGGAAGAGGTTGATAAAATTGAGGCCAATCAATAATCCCACCCAATTTTTTAACTTCTTCGCCCGCTTCCAAAAAGTATAAGCAAGGGGTCTTAGAATAAACCTCTTTAATTTTTGTTCTGTCAAACACTTGACAGGTAATATTTTTTATGTAAAATGGTAATATCGCGTTTAAGGGAGGTTAATTTGCACGAGCGATTTACGGAAAGGGTGAGAAAGATTTTGCATATTGCCCGGGAAGAGGCAATTAGATTTAGGCATAATTTTATCGGGACCGAGCATCTCCTTCTGGCGATGATAAAAGAAGGAGAGGGGGTTGGGGCAATGGTATTGATTAATTTAGGTGTAGAACTTGGTGAATTGCAAAAGGCGATTGAGAATTCTATCCAGATGGGTTCTGGTTCGAAGATTGATGTAACCCTGGGCAATGAGGCAAGGGTCTGTTTGAATTTTGCAATGGAGGAGGCAAAAAATCTTGGCCATTCCTATGTCGGAACCGAACACCTGTTATTGGGCATTATCCGGACCGAAGGGAGTATCGGTGCCCAGATTCTTGCCTCTATGGGTATTGAATATGAAACGGCAAAGAATGAGATTATTCAACTGCTCAGACCCGAGGGTGTAACCGCCGGTCGGGGTAAAGGTAGACAGCGCGGCTCCGCCCTCGATCTATTCTCGCGGGACTTGACTGCCCTTGCCCGGGAAGGTAAATTAGACCCAATAATTGGCCGCGAGAATGAGATTGAGCGTGTTATTCAGATCTTATCAAGGCGAAAAAAGAATAACCCGGTGTTGATTGGTGAGGCCGGGGTTGGTAAGACAGCAATTGTAGAGGGGCTGGCTCAGGATATTGTTGCTGGCAATATCCCTGACTCATTAAAGAATAAACGGGTTGTTGCCCTTGATATGGCATCAATTGTTGCCGGGACAAAGTATCGCGGCCAATTTGAGGAGCGGTTGAAGGCGGTGATAAATGAGGTGACTCAGAACAAAGATATAATTGTCTTTATTGATGAGCTACACACCATTGTCGGGGCAGGCGCTGCGGAAGGTGCCCTGGATGCCTCCAATATGCTCAAACCAGCCCTGGCAAGGGGTGAACTCCAGTGCATCGGTGCCACAACCCTTGAGGACTATCGTCGGTATATTGAAAAGAATGCGGCACTTGAGAGGAGATTCCAACCCATAATTGTGAATCCACCAACCGTCCTTGAAACAGTGCGCATACTACAGGGGCTGAAGAGCAAATATGAAGAACATCATCAAGTTATCTACTCAGATGAGGCACTTGAGGCCGCGGCCTATCTCTCGGACCGTTATATCACTGACCGTTTTCTACCTGATAAGGCAATTGATGTGATTGATGAGGCGGGGGCAAAGGTAAAATTGTCAAAGAGCACAAAGGATCCAAAGACCTTAGAGCTGGAGAGGCGACTTCAGGAGATAAAACAGAGGAAAGAAGAGATGGTCCTTGAACAGAAATATGAGGCGGCCGCGGATTTGCACCGTGAGGAACAGAAGATTCGTGAGCAGATTAAAAAGCGCAAGGAGCAAGCAGCAGAAAATATAAAGCCAACCGTTACGGAAGAGGATGTGGCATTTGTGGTATCAAGATGGACCGGGATTCCGGTTTCAAGAATAGAGGAGAAGGAATCAAAGCGATTGCTCAAAATGGAAGAGGAACTACGCAAGAAGATTGTTGGTCAGGATGAGGCAATTCAGGTGGTAGCCAAGGCAATAAGGCGGAGTCGGGCCGGGGTGAAGGACCCCCGAAGGCCTATCGGCTCCTTCATATTCCTTGGACCAACTGGTGTTGGCAAGACCGAGCTCGCCCGGCGCCTTGCCGAATTTCTCTTCAACGATATAAATTCCCTCATTACCCTCGATATGTCTGAATATATGGAGAAGTTCAATGTCTCAAGGCTTATCGGTGCACCACCCGGTTATGTGGGCTATGAGGAAGGCGGGCAATTGACGGAGAAGGTGCGGAGAAAGCCATATTCAGTTGTTCTCTTTGATGAGATTGAGAAGGCACATCCGGATGTATTCAATATCCTTCTACAGATCCTTGAGGATGGTCAGCTGACCGATTCCTATGGGCGTAAGGTAGATTTTAAAAATACCGTGGTAATAATGACCTCAAATATCGGGACGGCAGAGATAAAGCGCAGTGATGGAATAGGATTTAGTAAGGTAGACTCTTCAATGAGTTATGAGAAGATGAAGGCAAAATTACTGGAAGAGGTGAAGAAGTTATTCAACCCTGAATTTCTAAATCGTATTGATGAGATTGTAGTATTTAGAGAATTGACAAAGGAAGATATGAAGAAGATCGTCGATATCCTTATCAAGGAACTTGAAGAGAGGCTTGACGAAAAGAAGATGGCCCTGGAACTTGATGAGGCGAGCAAGGAACTGCTTGTTGAAGAGGGCTTTGACCCCCAGTTTGGTGCCCGGCCAATAAAGAGGACAATCAGGCGCCTGATTGAGGACCCCCTCTCAGAGGAGATTCTCAAGGGAAATATAAAAGAAGGAAAACATATTAAGCTCGTCAGGGTTGGTGACCACATAGAATTCAAGACCAGATGATTCTTTATCTATTCATAATCGGTCTTGTAATCAGTGACATCAAGGTTGATGCACGCTGGACTGATACCAATCTTATAATTGAAGCCAGTGGTTTAAAACTCGGTGCC
>CBFGJQ010000409.1:7054-10267 GCA_965649095.1 Caldifarciminota bacterium
TAAGGAGCGGATGCTGGGGGAGGCAGTTATAAACCTCAATAAACTCCGCCTCTTCAATTTTGTTGCTATTGACACATCAATAATTGCCGATGGTATCTTCATCAAGATAATGGTTGATGAGGCGCCATTCTTGAGCGGTGAACCTCAATTTTTTGGCAATAAAAAGATTAAAGAGAAAGACCTGAAGAAAAAGGTTGAATTGAAGGAGGGGCAGGTTCTTACCCAGCAGCGGCTCTTTGAGGCAAAGAGGAAGCTCTTAGACCTTTATGCCGAGAAATGTTTCTACAATACCGAGATTAGGGATAGTCTTGTTCACGATACCTTAAACCGGGCACGACTGCGGTTTAATATTAAAGAGGGAATATCCCCGCGTATTACGCGGATAATTATTGATGGCAACCACTCCCTTTCCGATGGCGCAATAAAAAGAAGGATGCAAAGCAAAGAGAAGGGATTCTTACGCAGTGGCAAACTGGATAGAAACAAGTTAAAGGAAGACATTGAAAGGATTAAAACATTCTATAAAGAAAATGGCTTCCTTGATGTTGAAGTTGAGGAGCCGGCGATTGAAATTAGTGAAAAGGGAATAAAGATTACCATAAAAATTACCGAAAACCGAAGATACTACATCGGTGATATAAACTACACCGGAAACAGTCTTTTTCCTGTGCCCCAACTTGAAAAAGTTACAAAGGCAAAAACGGGGGATATCTATAATCTCACCCGAATGCAGAATATCCTGCAAAAATACTATGAGATGTATGCAGATGAAGGATACATCTATTGTGCAATTATCCCGGTGGAGAATGTCCGCGATTCACTAATTGACATTGAATATAATATTAAAGAAGGTGAGCCCGCCAATATCAACCGAGTTATTATCACCGGTAATTACCGAACAAGGGAGAAGGTTATCAGGCGGGAGATACTTACTATGCCGGGGGAGAGATTCCGCCGGTCTTTAGTCTTGAGGAGTATGCGTGAGGTATTCAATCTTGGTTTTTTTGAAGATATCAAGCCCCAGACGGGAACACCTGATGACAGTGGGAATATTGACCTTATCTACTCAGTCAAAGAGAAGGAGGGGGTTGGTTCAATTGGGGCGGGTATGGCCTATTCAGCCCAGGATAAACTCACCGGTTATATTGAGCTGACCCATCCCAATATCTTCGGTCGGGGGCAAAGGGTTTATACAAAACTTGAGATTGGGGGCAGATTGACCAATATTAAATTCGGATTTAGTGAACCTTGGTTATTTGATACCCGTACCACTGCCGGTTTTGATATTTACTACACAAATCGTTTCTGGGATTATTACACAAAAAGGGATTTGGGAACAGCGACTAATTTCTCTTTTCCTTTCTTTCTGGATTACACAAGGTTCAATTATACATTTCGTATTGAACGGACTCAGATCCTGAATATATCAGAGAGTTATAAACCATCCGGTGCCTATGATCTAAGAAAGGATACGATTCCCAAATGGACACTGGCTAATAACTATGGGATTGTAAGGGATACCAGGGATTTCATATTCAATCCCACAAGTGGTTCTTATATTTCATTGCAATCAGAGATTGCCAAACCCTGGTTATTTGCCAATATTGATTATAATCGTTTTACATTTGAGACAAGGGCATACTTCCCCCTTTTCTGGAAGTTTGTTTTGATGACTCGCTTGCGCACCGGGATTGTCACAAGTGCCAAAGAGGTCCCGATATACAAGAGGTTTTATGCCGGTGGAATTGGTGTGGATGGGGTAAGAGGTTATCCTGACCGTTCCCTCACTCCGACCGAGAATAATCTGGCAGTGGGAGGAAATGCAATCTATATAAATAATCTGGAACTGAAGTTAAAGGTCACACAGGGGTTTGCACTCTTGGCCTTTTATGATATGGGCAATGCATTTAATTCATATAAAGAGATAAATCTCTATAGCCTCAAAAGAGGCATCGGTATCGGTGTAAGGCTTGAGATTCCAATGATGGGTGTCCTGGGTTTTGACCTCGGTTATGGATTTGACCGTGCAAGGCCCGGATTTGAGCCCCATTTTCAAATAGACCCATTCGGTATGTTCTAAAAGATTTGCAAGGAGTAAGGATGAGAAAGTTAATCTTTATTTTCCTGCCCGCGCTCATCTGGGCAAAGGAGCAGAAGATTGGCTTTGTAGAGTCAACCAGGATTTTTAACGAATATCAGGCAACATCTTCGGCAAATGCCCAGTTCAATGAATTTGTAACCCAATGTCGCGATTCCGTGGCGACCCTGCAGCAGGCAATTACCAATCTAAAACAAGAACTTGAGGCACAGAAACTCCTCCTCTCGGAAGAGGCGCGTCTAAAAAAACTTGATGAAATAGAGAATTTGACGCGGGCTTATAATCAATACCTCCAGGATGTGTTTGGACCCGGGGGTAAGATTGAGCAGAAGAACGATGAATTGATGGCACCGCTCCTAAAAAAGATAAATGAGGCGGTAGCAAAGGTGGCAGCCCAGGAAGGATTTTCAATGGTTATCGACCTCTCGGAAGGTGTCTTTTATGCAAATCCGGAATTAAATATTACTGAGTTAGTGATTAACGAGCTTAATCGTGAGTATGGAGTTACAATTCAACCCAAAGAAGGGGCAAAGAAATATATCGGCATTCTCGCCCTGCGCGAGGAAAACTCTGAGGCCTCCGGTCTTGGCGAGAGGAGTCAGGATATATTATATGATGCCCTTGCCCCATTTCAACAACTATTTCGTGTTATTTCCAAGAATGCGATAAGGACTGAATACTACAATCAAGGATGGACCCCTACAACCAATATTGATGACACACAGATTTACCGTCTGGGGAGACAATTACTCGCTGATTATCTCATCACCGGGAAGATAAGCAAAATTTCCGTCAAAATTGAATATACAATTATGTTAAAAGATATAAATAAAGAAAGTGAGATAACAAGAAGGGCAAACAGTGTCTCTGAGGAAATCAGACTCACCGAGGCACTGACTAACGACCTGCGGGTCCTGTTAGATGCAATACAAAAGCAGAAGTAGCGCCAAATTAGATTGCCCGAACAGCACAGGGTGAGAAGTTGCCCTAAAACTCCTGCCGGTTTAAAAGAAATTAAATTTAGGTAATAGGAATTTGAAAAATTCCTATTACCTGATAATGAAATTTTTCATTATAATAAAGAAAAGGGACAAGATATTCAGGAAAGGCGATGT
>CBFGJQ010000410.1:0-10229 GCA_965649095.1 Caldifarciminota bacterium
CGCTGAGATTAAATGGGGCATCTGGATAATAAGTCAGCCCCTCTTTTTTTACACCAGTAAATTTTCCATAGGGAATTTTGATGAACATCTCTATATACCAGAATACTTTACTAATTGCGGGGCTTTTGTATCTCTTCTGCGCAGCAGGCAGGATGTTTTCATTTAAGGCATTGAGTTTAACCGCCCTTAAATAATGCCCCATTTCGTGGATGGCAAGCCCGGTATGGAAACTCACAAACCAGAAGATTGCAGAAATTATTGTATCAAAACTTGTAAAGACAAATCCCAATACCCCCTTTCCATATAATCCCTTTGGAATACACAGAACCGATGAGATGAAGGCAACATGGAAGGAGACGAGGATGTGGTTGGCAATAACCCAACCTGAGTGTAAATTTTGTTTTAGTTTATCTATAACTATCTTCATAGGCTAATTATATAAAAAATCCACCCCAAGTCAAGGAGTCTTGGAAAAGGAACTGAACCTTATTTCACACCTTTAAAAAGATCTGAACATCCATCAAGGAATGATTTTTCATCCTCTTGAAAAAACCTTTCGCTTCGCAATAGCCTGCCATGCCGTAGAGCGGACTCTCCCCCGGATTGACCGCACCTGTGCGTTGTGACACCACAAGTGGTGCCACTCCAATATCATCCCTTCGGGTGTCTATCTTTTAAAGACCGCTGAAAAAAATAAATAAGGTGCATCTAAATGGTAATCTGTAAGTTTTTCCTAAAAACTTGCTCTTGTTCTGTAAAAAAATGGAGAAAGTAATAGTTTAGAGGCTGTGTCGCAATTCAAAATTTTGCCAATTTGTAGCGGTTTGACCCATGATTTACATCAGGGCAAGTTTATCAAACCCTATCAAATTTCATTACTTTTTAATTTTTTTGTCGCATAAACCTGTCCTGACGACAGGTCAGGATGCGACCGCGACAAGGGTTACGACACAGCCTCTAAACTATTATGAATTAAGAAAAAGGGGGTTTGATGAGAAGATTTTTTATTTTCACAATTATCCTGTTTGCCATTCTCTTACTTTCTTGCCCGAAGAAAGAAAAGAAAGTTGTTGATATTACCGCCCAGCAGATCCTTGAGGGTGAAAAGATTCCGTTGAAGGTTACGCATATCTCTCCCGTTGGTTCGGTTGAAGGTCAACTTGAGACATTCAAGATCCTCGTTGGGTTTAACCAGGCAATGGTGCCAGTTCAGGCAATACCAAGGGAGGAGACCGAAGGACCGCTTGAATTCAATCCAGCCATAAGAGGGAAGTATCGCTGGTTCGGCTCAAGGACATTGGCATTTATGCCTTCTGATACCCTACAACCTGCAACTGAGTTTACAGTTACACTCAAAAAAGACAAGATTCAGTCACTCACGGGAATGCGCCTTGAAAGGGATACCACCTGGAAGTTTGAGAGTGTGAAACCGACATTGATTACCTCTCATCCTTATCAGGGTTCGAATTTTGTTGAATTAAAATCACCTATATATCTTTTATTCAATCTTGAAATGGCATCAGAGAGGGTGCACGATAAAATAAAGATTTTTGCAACACATGGACAGCCATCTTATGTTTGCTGCGGAGAGAAAACGCCAAAATCTTCTTTTTATAAAGAAGAAATCCCATTCAGCGTGAGGCAATTGCAGGACAGTGAGAAAAAGGATTGGCCATTGAAGGACTGGGATAACAGCAAGACGCTTGTCCTTGTTCCCACCCGACCATTCCCCCCGGAGGCATTGATTGAAGTCAATATCTTCCCGGGTCTGCTTGCAAAAGTTGGTAATCTCGGCACAAACCTTGAGCGGTCGTTATCATTCAATACCTATAATTATCTTTCCCTCATCAATTATGTAGAAAATATTCCAGGCGGGTATCCTTTGACTCTATGTTTTTCAAATCCTGTGACGCACAGCGAGGTGATAAAAAATATCTCTTTTAATCCACCCCTTGATTCAATACCCGAACACTATAAACAGGAGACATATCCCCAATCCCACATTTATCTCTATCTGCCTTTTAAATTGAACTCTGAATATCGGGTAAAAGTATCAAAAAATTTGAAGGATAAATTTGGTAATAATCTGGATAAGGATTATGAATTTAAACTTGAAGTCGGTGATTATATTCCATTTGCGGAAATCCCCGAAGGTATAAATATCGTTGAAAAATACAGCGATTTGAGATTTCCAGCAACATTTGTGAATGTGGATAGTGTTTATCTTGAGATGGGTGAGATTGAACTTGAACAAGCAATTCCTTTCCTTAATCAGAGGAATATCCTTAACCCATTTGAGAGATATAGTAAGCCTAACATTTTCAAAATCTCAAGGTTATGGTATGTTAATACATATAAAAATCACCGGAATAAAAAGTTAAGGCTACCAATTGAGATTAAAGAAGTCCTCGGAGAAAAGAAGGCAGGGCTTTTGTTTATTCAATTTGATAACCTGGGGCAATATGGTGATAACCATTCTTATCGTTATCTAAAATCATTTTGTGAAGTCAATGACCTCGGTGTATCCTGGAAATATTCACCCGAGAACAATCTTGTCTGGATAACCTCTCTAAATAATACCGCCCCGATAGCAAATGCACTGGTTCAATTCCGTAATGATAAAAATCAGATTCTTGCCCAGGGTTATACCGATGCAAAAGGTTTTGTGGAACTGCCGGGCTGGGCTGACCTCCGTATGGTCCAGGAGAGGCGGATTTATGAATATGAAAATGAATACGAAATGGAATCATATACGACCTATTATGAACCAAAATTCTGGATTACAGTTTCAAAAGGCGAAGATGTTGCATTATATTCCAATCAGTGGAATTTTGGCATTGACCCCTGGCGGTTTGATATTCCATATAACTGGAATATAAGGTCTGAGGAGTATGGTTGCTATATCTTTACTGAAAAAGGATTATACAAAAATGGCGAGACTGTTCATATTAAGGGGATTTTGCGGAAGAAGAGAAGGGGAGAATGGAACCTGCCCGATTTGAGCAGGGTTGGATTTATGGTGAGAAACTCAAGGGATGAGATAATTGTTAATGATACAATACTGGTTAATCAATATGGTTCATTCTTTAAGGATGTTTATATCCCTGCTGATGCACCGACCGGTTACTACTCCATCCGTGTCTATCTCCCAAACAGGGATTATAATTTTTCCCACTCATTCCGGGTTGAGGCGTTTAGACCTGCTGAGTTTGAGGTAAAGGCATATGCTGAAAAGGATACATTCATCGCCGGTGAACAATTCAAGGGGAGGATTGAAGGAAAATATCTCTTCGGAATGCCGATGACGAACGCTGAAGTGGAATGGGTTTTGTATAAAGATTATTATTATTTCTCCCTTCCCCAATATAAAAGTTACAGTTTCAGCCCTGGTTATGATTATGATATTCGGGGTGTTATTGGTTCAGGAAGGGGTAGATTTGATAGTCAGGGTAAATTCCAGGTGGCAGTTAAACTTCAGTCCAAGGATATAAAAACCCCTTCAATAATAACACTTGAGGGGACTGTGGTTGCCCCGAATAGACAGACCCTTTCCGGAAGGCAAAACTGGCTTGTATTCCCAGCAAATCTTTTGATTGGTATGAAGAGGACAAAATACCTTTATCCAATTGAAGAACCGGTTGAAATAAGTCTCATTACAATAAGGCCATCAGGTGAAAAGGTTAGTAATAAAAAAGTTGAACTGAAATTTGTAAGGGGAGAATGGAAGTCAATCAAAAAGGCAAGGCTCGGTGGCAGATATGAATGGGTATCTGAGTATATTGAGACCGAAATAAAAAAAGAAAAGATAATAAGCCAGATTGATTCAAGTGTAATAAGGTTCAAACCGGATAAACCTGGCTATTATTATATTGAGGCATCTGTTAGGGATGAGAAGGGCCGGCAGGCATCAAATAAAATATATTTCTATGTTGCTGGAGAGGGCTATGCCGGCTGGCAGATGCGTGATGATGATATAATTGAACTCGTTGCCGATAAGGATGTTTATCAGGTTGGTGATACAGCAAGGATTTTAGTAAAATCACCTTACGATTCGGCAAATGCCCTTGTCACTATAGAACGGGAATTGATATTGAGAAGATGGACAAAGAAACTCATAGGGAATGCTGATTATATTGAGGTTCCCATTAAATCTATAGACCTGCCCAATGTATATGTTTGCGTAATGCTTTTACGGGGCAGGGTTGAGGATTTATCCTGGGATGAAGAGAAAGAGGAAGATTTAGGAAAACCGCAATTCAAGATTGGTTATGTGAATTTGAAGGTTGAGGCAAGAGAGAAGCATCTCCAGATAAGAGCGCACTCTGATAAATCAGAATATCGTCCGAGGGATAGTGTAACTGTATTTTATGAAGTGAAGGACTATTTGAATAGGCCGGTAAAGAATTGTGAATTGAGTTTATTTGTGGTTGACCTTGGTGTCCTTAATTTGATTGCCTTTAAAACACCAGCGCCCTTTGACTACTTCTATGGCCCAAGACCACTTTCAGTAAAGACGATAGAATCAAGACTAAATATCCTGGGAGAAAGGAGTTATGGCGAAAAGGGGGAAGAGAGGGGTGGTGGTGGTATGGGTGAAGGTATTCCGTATCGTGAAAAATTCATCGCCACTGTATATTACGGGGGTGATTTAAAGACTGATGAGAATGGAAAGGGCAGGGTGAAATTTGTCTTACCTGATAATCTCACAAAGTTCAGGATTATGCTTGTCGCCCAGACAAAGAATAGTCAGTTTGGTTCAGCTGAATCTACATTCGTAGTAAATCTTCCATTTATAATTTCCGGTTCAATTCCGAGATTCTGCCGGGTTGGCGATAAATTCTCGGCGGGCGTTGTTTTGCACAATCGGACAAATCAGGAAAATTATGCATCCGTAGAATGTAGTGTAGAAGGTCTTAAATTACTTGGAGGTAACAAAAGGAGGGTAAAATTATCACCGAATATAAGCAAGGAAGTCCTCTTTGATTTTATCTCAGAAAAGCCCGGTAGTGCAGTATTTAAATTTAATGCCAGTATGGGGGATGAAAAGGACGCATTGAAAATTTCCATCCCGGTAAAGTCACCCCCGTTTATTGAGGTGGTTGCAACATTCTCTTCAACTACGGATTCGGCACGGGAAGGAATTATTGTACCAGATAATATTTATGAAAATACCGGTGGTCTTGAAATTATATTATCTTCTTCCATCCTTGCGGGAATGAAAAAGGGTATTGAGCATCTCCTTGCTTATCCTTATGGCTGTCTTGAGCAGAGATTATCAAGGATTTTGCCATTGATTGTGGGGGAAGATATTATAAATCAATTTAAACTTGCACCGGTGACGGGGAAAGAACTGAGGGATTCGGTCCAGAAGGTCCTTGATGAGGTCCCACAATACCAGACCTATGATGGGGGATTTCTGTATTTCAAAGAGGGTTGTTGCCCCTGCCCATATCTTTCCGCATATACGATGTATGTGCTAAAAAGGGCATATGATGCGGGATATAAGATTGATACAAAAGTTATTGAAAAGGGAAAAGAATTTCTAAAAGAGGTTCTTCGCTGGGAGGATGTTGACTGGACATATCCCTATAATACTTATGCGAAACTTACTACCAAGGCATTTTGTTTATATTCATTGAGTATCTGGGGAGAAATGGGTGAAGCAGGATATGCGAATAGACTCTTTGAAAGAAGGGAACAGATTCCAGTCTTTGGAAAGACACTGTTGTTAAAGGCAGGGAGGAGATTCGGTCTAGGGGCAAGATTTGAAAATGAACTGGTGCGGGCGATAACGAATAAAATAAAACTCTCACCTACCAGTGCCCATTTTGAAGAGGATGAACTACGGGGCTGGACATTCCCTTCACCGGCAAAGGTGACAGGATTTGTTATTCAGACATTTACCGAACTTGATATTGACTTTCCATACAAAGACCAGACCATAAAATGGCTTGTCCAGGAACGCGCTAAAAAGAGTAAACCTACTACCCACGAGAATTCCTTTGTCTTTGATGCCTTCCAGACATATTATAGGAAATATGAGAGGGAAGAACCAAACTTTGTAGCACGGATTATCCTCGGTGAGAAGGAGATTCTCAAAGAGACATTCAAGGGCAGAACCAATGAAATACCAAGAAAGTTTATATACCCGCTTGATAAGATTGAGAAGAATAAATTGTTGCCAATAATTGTCTCAAAACAGGGAGCAGGAAGATTATACTACACATTGAGAATGTCATATGCATATAAAGAAAATCCAATTGCCTTTGATGAAGGATTCTATCTGTGGAAGGAGATATTGACCCTTGATGGAAAGCCAGTGAATAGATTCAAGAGGGGAGAGGTCTATAAGGTTGTCGTGCACATTGTTGTGCCGGAGACAAGGATCTTCGCGGTCGTTGAGGACCCATTACCGGCGGGATTTGAGCCGGTCCAGACTTCATTTGCCACTGAGTCGCGCAAAGTTCAGGAAGAGCAGAGTCGGGAAAAGGAAGACTGGTGGGGTAGTTTTGGCCATGAAGAACAATATGATGATAAGATGCTCTTCTTTGCCCAGGAGCTATTCCCGGGCGAACATACCCAGGTCTATTTTGTCCGCGCGGGGACTGGCGGAAAATTCCTTTCCCCTTCAGCAAAGGCAGAGGAGATGTATTCGCCTGAGGTCTTCGGTTCAACAATTCAAAAGTTTGTAGTAATAGAGTAAATCTCACTGAACATCCTTCAAGGGGTTTCGTCCTTTTGAAGACCCCTTGATGAGAAGATTAAGTTATTTTCTTATCTCTATTCCGGAAAGAATCAATTTTATTTTGGTGAAAGATGGCGTGGGCATTTCCGGGCTTGACTTCGGACAAAATCTGGTTATAATCGTTTATTCGCCACTTCAGATTTGTTCAAAGGGTTGCGTGTGGGATTCTAATTCTATTAGAAGATACTCAGATGAGCAGCTTTAGAAGGTAAGAGGCTAGGTGGCAACCCCTCATTCTGTCACCCTGAATCTATTTCAGGGGCTCAAAAGGTATTGATTTTACGAGATGCTGAAACAAGTTCAGCATAGCAATGATGACCAAGGGCTAATTGTGATACAGCCTATAAACGTTTACAAATAAAGGGAGTGAATAATGGCAATGCTTGAAATAAGATGGCATGGACGGGGTGGTCAGGGGGCAAAGACCGCTGCCCTGCTCTTTGCCGATGCGGCCGTAGAGACCGGAAAATATATTCAGGCCTTTCCTGAATATGGCCCAGAAAGGATGGGGGCACCGGTCTTTGCATTCAACCGATTATCAGATGAACCCATTCTCCAGCATTGTGGGATAAAAAATCCGAATATTGTCGTGGTTCTTGATCCAACCCTGATGGAGACAATTGATGTTACCGAAGGAATTGCTGAGGATGGGATTATTCTGGTCAATACTCAGAAGACTGCGCAGGAGATAAGAGAGCAACTAAAGATAAAGGGTGATAAGATTAAGGTATATGTCGTTGATGCGAGTAAGATTGCAAAAGAGATTCTAAAAAGGGACATTCCAAATACGCCGATGTTAGGTGCATTGATCAAAGTCTCCAAACTCCTTGAATTTGAACCGATGCTTGAATCGGTAAAAAAGAGGCTTGAACATAAATTTCCGAATCGTCCAGATGTTGTGGAAGGTAATATTAAGGCGATAGTTCGTGCTTATGAGGAGGTTAAAGAATGAAGAAAGAAAAGAAAAACTGGAAAGATTTACCAATAGGGCTTGCCTGGAAATCAGGAACAAGCAAGGAATTTGAGACCGGTGATTGGCGGAGTGATAAGCCGATCTGGGATGAGAAGAAATGCACGCACTGTCTCATCTGCTGGATTTACTGTCCGGATTCAGCAATCATCATTAAAGATGGAAAGGTTCAGGGGATTGATTATAGATATTGCAAGGGCTGCGGCATCTGTGTTGAGGAATGTCCACCAAAGATAAAGGCAATAGCAATGGTAAGGGAGGAAAAATGATCGTTGCAAGGACCGGTAACGAGGCAATGGCTGAGGCAATGCGGCAGATAAACCCGGATGTGGTTGCTGCATATCCAATTACACCCGCAACTGAGGTCGTTCAGTTATTTGCCTCTTTTGTTGCGGATGGGCTTGTTACTACTGAATTTGTCCCTGCCGAAAGTGAACACTCGGCACTGAGTGCCTGTGTCGGTGCATCGGCGGCGGGGGCGCGGGTGATGACCTCCACCTCTTCTCAGGGACTTGCCCTGATGCATGAAATTTTATTTATTGCGGCGGGGCTAAGACTGCCCATTGTAATCTGCCTTGTGAATCGTGCGTTATCAAGTCCGATCAATATTCATTGCGACCATTCAGATTCACTCGCCTCAAGGGATTCAGGCTGGCTTCAGATATTTACAGAAAATACCCAGGAGGCATATGATACAACGATAATGGCGGTAAAGATGGCAGAGGAGATTATGCTTCCGGTAATGGTGACGACCGATGGTTTTATCATCAGCCATGGTATGGAGAGGATAGAGTTGATTGATGATGAGAAGGTTCCAAAATGGCTTGGTGAAAGGGAGGTTGTAAACAACCTATTAGATGTAGACAATCCCATCACCCTCGGTATGCTTGACCTTCAGGATTATTATTTTGAGCATAAGCGTCAGGAGATAGAGGCAATGAACAATTGCCTGCCAGTCATTGAAAAAGTTCAGAAGGATTTTGGTGATACATTTGGTAGATATTATCCAATCGTTGATGAATACAAGATGGATGATGCAGAGGTTGCAATCCTTGCGATGGGTTCGACAGGTGGGACTGCAAAGGTTGCAGTGGATAGGATGCGTGAAAAGGGCAAGAAGGTGGGATTGATTCGCTGCCGGGTTTATAGACCATTCCCAAAGGAGGCGATGCTAAAGGCTATCACCAAGGCGAGGGTCATCGGGGTGATGGACCGTGCTGATACACTTTCTACAATGGGCGGCCATCTGTATAATGATTGCCGGTCAATCCTTTATGAGTCAGAGAAGAAACCATTGATGAAAAATTACATCTACGGACTTGGTGGCAGGGACATTAGCATTGAAGAGATTGAACAGGTATTTGAGCAATTGTTGAAGATTAAAGAGACGGGTAAGGTTGATAAAGATATTGTCTATTACGGGGTAAGGGGGGAATAATGGCAAACTTAAAGGAACTCGCAAAACAGGGTGAGAAATTTTTGGGTGGTCATCGTGCCTGTGCCGGTTGTGGGGCAACGATTGTAGCGAGACAGGTATTGCTTGCTGCCCAATATCCAGTGGTGGTTGGTGCGGCAACGGGCTGTCTTGAGGTCATCTCTACAATCTTTCCATATTCTGCCTGGAATGTTCCCTATATTCACAATGCCTTTGAGAATGTGGCAGCAACGATGGCGGGAGTTGAGGCGGCCTATAAGGCATTGAGGAAAAAGGGGAAGATAGATAAAGAATTAAGATTCATTGCCTTTGGTGGTGATGGCGGAACCTATGACATTGGCCTGCAGTCACTCTCGGGTATGATTGAACGGGGGCATCGGGTATTATATATCTGCTACAATAACGAGGCATATATGAATACTGGAATTCAACGCTCATCTGCCACACCCTATGGGGCACATACCACAACATCCCCGGCCGGAACGGTAATCCCTGGTAAATTGCAACCGCGCAAGAATCTCACTGAGATAATAATCGCCCATGAACCCGCCTATGCCGCCCAGGCGACGCTCGGCTACTGGAATGACCTTGTGACAAAGGTCCGTAAGGCACTGGATGCGGATGGGCCATCTTTTATTAATGTCTTATCACCCTGCCGACTCGGCTGGGCATATCCCCCGGAAAAGACAATTGCAATTACCCGTCTTGCCGTAGAGACCTGTGTCTGGCCATTGTATGAATATGAAAATGGAAAATATAGAATCACGGTAAGGCCAAAAGAGAAGAAACCCGTTGAAGAGTTCTTAAAGATGCAGGGCAGATTTGTGCATCTATTCAAACTAAAAGACCGGACACCAATAAAAGAATTTCAGGCCGAGGTAGATAGAATCTGGGAAAGGTTGAATAAGCGGGCTACCGGCGTGGCTTCCTGACCGCGCCGAAAATCAGAATCCAAAATCCTTACAATCGGAGGCTTGACTTCTGCTAATTCACAGTAATAGGAATTTCAGTAAAAGGTAAGTTTTCCCCAAAAACGGAATAAAAATGTAGCGTCCGACCCTGACTTTCGTCAGGGCATG
>CBFGJQ010000411.1:0-2193 GCA_965649095.1 Caldifarciminota bacterium
AGCTGCGAAAAAAATCTGGGTTGACCCAAAATTGCCACAAAACTGGGGGTCCAACCCAGAAATTTCCCGAGGTGGTGACGGAAAAAGTGATGAAATTTCAAGACATTAAAATCCTGTATGGGCAAATTGGGTGCGTTTGCATCAATTATGTTGAGAAAAATCTCCTCTCAACCCAAACAGGGGTAAAAAATTATGTAATTTCGTGCAAAAATGGGGGTGCGGTCTGAAAAGCTTCCTTGATGAAAAAAGGATTGCGACCAGTTCCGCTCTCCGCCTCTTGCTTCTCGCTTCCCGCCAGCAAGCAAAAATTAGCGGTTAGCGGTTAGCGGATAGCGGATAGCGGTTAGCGGATAGCGGATCTTCTTTGATGGTCAACATTTTTAACACAGAGTGAAAAATGTTGACGTCAGGCCGTGTGGTTGGTCTGGTATCCAGTTAATCGTATCATTTAATGAAGATAATCTTCTTGATACTCCTCTGTTCAATTCGGGTATTGGCATCTTTTATAGATAGGACCACAAAGTAAACGCCCGTGGGAAGTCTGCGTGCCCTGTCATCTGTCCCGTCCCAGACGATTCTGGACCCTTGTCTTGCAGTCTCTTTGTTCCATTCTCTCACTAAACGGCCGGCGGCATCGTAGATTTTCAGGCTAAGGATTTTACCCTCTGCCCATTGCCCTATGTGGTATTTAATAACCAGGGTTTTATTAAATACGGTCGGATAGACATTGAAATTTGCCTGTTTTGATTGAAGTTTTAACTCGGATATTCCTGGCGGCAGGATGACGAAATGGTAGACACTGTCTGGCGCATTTGCCGGGTCAGTGCCCCGATTATTCAGGTTATCAATTGCCGAAAGATAGTAATAAACCGTATCAAAGACACTTCCCCCGGGAATTGTGAAATGGCACATACCACCACTAATACTATCATGTAGCGTGGAATAGTAAGGACCTGAAGTTATTCTGTAATATAGAGAATCAGTAAATATTCCTGAGAAGTCGGTTATTTCGGACCGGACAACATAGGGACCGGGATATGAAGTGTCATCTATTGTCTGGGTATTAAACTGGGGAGGCTCAATATCTTTAACAAAAAGATAAAGAAGTGTCCTGGTCGTAGTGTCTGCAAGGTCCGTTGCTTCAATCTCTAAATAATAGTCACCCGGTGGAGTTCCAATTGCTACATTTATTGAATCCCTTGTAAAGATGCTATCAAAGGCAGTGGAATCACCATGAGTTCCATCATCAAACATCAAGACGATACTATCTCCACCAATTGGTTGGCAGTCAACCTTTACCCGTTGAATATCACCCAGACCCTGAGGGTCGCTTACTCTGGCAAAGAAAGTGGTCATTTCAATCATATTTGGTGCGATGCTCTCCGGTGATGCATATGCCCAGTGAATCACTGGTGCCCCCTGGGTAATGCGTGCCTGGGTTGATGAAATTGGATAAACTCCGGGCACAGGTAGATGAGAACTGGTGAGAATGTCATCACCGCTCATTATATCTACACCCACATAGTTGCCCAATCCGGCCGTGTTTGAGATTGTGTAAACTATGAGGATGGATTTTGGTGCTATGTCGCTGAAAGTAAAGAGCGGACTTCCCGTGAATGTCGCAATGCCACTGGCGTTGAAGACCTGGGTCAGACCGACCTGTGGTTCACCAGCGTCTAAAAACCCGTTATGATTCAAATCGTCAAATAACTTTACTGCCGAAACATCTGTAATTATGCCGGTTCCTGACAGGTAAATCCTTAAGGTATCAATGCCATAACTGCCTAAGCCACTGTTGAAATGGAGGCTCAACATTACCACCGAATCCTGACCCCGATTTACCTGCGAAGGTGCGCGGTCAATACCAACGACATAGAAACTTAGAGTTCGGTAGGATAGGAAGTCTTCAGAGATGGAATGGGTTTTGTCATCAATCGTTGCAGTTCTTACAAGAATCCGATTTGTGGCGCTAAGATAATTATTGGTATTAGCGGTTATTGAATTGTAAAAGGGTGTCTCGGTTGTATCAATTATCCCCTGGCTCAGATTCTCCCATTGGGAATTGTTAAAATTGTAGATTGATAAGAAGCCGAGTTCTGGTATTGAGGCACGAGAAACAAAATTAACATCAATTGCGGAGATTGAATAGTTGGGCTCAAGAAAAATTGGCGAGATATGGTTAACAATAATACC
>CBFGJQ010000411.1:2203-10130 GCA_965649095.1 Caldifarciminota bacterium
GTAGTTGTAGTATTGATTAAATGGGTCGGAAATAGGTAATGGGCATCAATTGCCACATTCGGTGCCTGGGCTGAGAACTGAAAGTTGCGAAAAGAGTTTGTAATGTCTATATTGGTTGCGGTGGTAATTGTCCAGCCGATTATTGAATTACCGGTTATCGTTGCCGGGTCAAAACCAGATTGATTTGCTGGTGTAGAAACATTTAGCCATCGGGGAGGAATATTTATTTCAAGGATTGTGCCGGAAGGAATTGTCTGACGACCGGTCTCACTCACCCGCACTACAAAGTTCTTCACCCCACCCGATTGAATGCCGGTAATCAAACCCGCAGCTGAACCAGCAACAAGGTAATAAAGATTGGCGTAGGGAATGCCAGCCCGGGATTGATTGGTAGAACCGGTGCGGATATAATTCCCTTGACTGGTCACACAGGTAAAGGTGATTGAGGCATCGGTGGCATTTTTATTATTGCCCTTGATATTACAGATAAACTCAGCTGCCCCATGGGGAGGGAGAATTATATTACCGGTCCATCTTATGAGATTAAAGTTCACCCTTGACCAGCCAGTGGTTGGCTTTATGCCGGCAACATTGTTGAAGATATTGCTCCCGGGCGGTGATTGAACATCGAATTGATTGACAAGGATTGCATTTTCCGTTGGGTTTACCAATACTCCACCCCATATGCCATAGGTATTTCTGTCCATCGGGTCCGGGTATAAAATAAACAGTGATACAGTATCAATCTCTCCGCTATCCCCGGTTGCCGGTGGCGGTAGAACCTGAACTACACCTTGCGCCTTTGTCTGACCAAACTCCACATCAAATGGATAAAGGCTTATGCCGCCGATTGTCGGTGAGACGGCAGAAAAGCAAAAGATTGCACTATCATTCAGGAGCGACCTTAATGAAGAAGTAGAGATGGTCCAGCCCATTGTTGAATCATAGGTGATTGTGGGATTTAGAAAATCGGGATTGACCCCAGTTATCACATTCTTGAAGAAAGGGGGAATCTTGATTGTTAAACCCGTGCCACTATCAATTGGGGCAATATTAGAGGATTCAAATAACTTCAAAAGATATTGGTTAGTTTCATTAGAATAGCGACCACCGATGTAGAAGGTTGTGCCGTTGTTAAGCCATACTATGTTTGCACAAGGCAATGAATTTCCAGAGGATGTTGTGAAGGAATTATTTTCGTATACACCAGAATTTGTGGTGACAACCAATCTTATTGAATCGTCAAGATAATCAGCACCGGTTCCGGTAATAGCACCGATAAAATCAAAACCGGAGTGCGGTGGCACAACAATACTACCGCTCCATCTTATATTATTCTGGGCTGGCAGGCTCCAGCCCGAAACAGGATTTATGCCGGTGCCACTGCTGAATAAGGGATGTAAATTGGGTTGGATAATATCCACCTGGGTTATTGTTATTGAATTTTCGGTGGGATTTGTGAAGATGACTGCCCAGATACTCTGGCTATTACCAGCTACTGGCTTGGGCACCGCACCAAAGACCTGTGGTGTCTTGATGCCCCCCACATTTGAGACTGTAAAATAGAGTGAATCGTTAATGTTCAGATTTGTCTTATCCCCAAAAATCCACTCGCCCTTTTCAATCCCAACAATCCCGTCTCCTCCATAATAATCACCGCCAAACAACAAAAACGGCACCATACCAAAGACCAAGAGATTCTTCATAAACACCCCCTCAGATATACAAAAAACAAGGCAGTTGAAGGCAATTTTGGCTAATTAAAGGGTGGAATGAGACTTCCTGCCCTCTTTCGCCTTGTTCTGCCTTTTTGAATTTCCCACCTCTTATTATACTAATTATCTGTCATTTTATCAACACCCAAAATTCAATCTCGTGCCACAACATTTATTTTCGCTGAGACCCTGACACCACCGGGATTTTTTTCGGTTATTGTGATGGTATATTCACCGGGTTTCACAAAATCCCCAAAATAACTTTTCCCGTCCCAGGTGAGAAGATTCTCTCCCCTTTTCCCCTGGATATTGAAGATACGAATGAGTTCCCCTTCTGGACTATCAATAATTCCCAGTAATGGAGTCTCATCTGAAAGAGAAAATCTTATCTCCAATTGTTTACCTAAAACACAGGGAAGGGGGACAATAGATATAATATTGATGCCATCTCTCTGCGCCAATTTCGCTGATTCTTCCTCACCATTGGCTATTTTTGTAACATCAACCTGAGGAGCAGATAGTGCGGGATGGAATTCGCCAAGTTCGGCAGGCTCGTATTCACCGGTGGGTGTTTCAGGCACAATGGACTCTTCACCGTTTTGGGTTTTAGATTCTTTGAGCATTTGAATGGGTTCTTCAAGTTCTTCCAAAAGTTTCTCTATCTCCTTGACCTCTTTCTCCCACTTATCAATTTTGACAACTCCTTTTTGTTCAACCATCTCTGGTTGTGCTTTGGGAGTATCTATCTTCTTTTCTTTTTTAACAAAATCCGCAAAGAGTTTATCTACTGCCGCCTCCAATGTCTGATTAGTGCTAATTGGCTCAAGAATGGGCTTTGGCTCTCTATTTTTCTCCACCAATTCTTGAAGTCTTCTCTTTTCCCGAAGAATTTTTTCCATTTCTGCCTCTTTCGCTCGTATCCTATCCTTCAGGAAGGTCAAGGCCGATTTTTGAACTCCGGTGCTAAATAATAGCGACAGGAATAATAGACCACCGAAGATAGATAGAACCAATAAAATCATCTTTGTTGAAAACCCTTCGGGTCTTACACCTTTAACAAAAAAAGAACCTTTATTCAATCCAAGACTCATATAGGCAATCGTCCTTTCCCCCAATTTTATCGGTGAGGTAAATAGATAAAGGCTCTCATTCTCCCCAATACCTTCTTTTATTGTCTCAATTGTGCCAATTTTGTCAAAGTCGGTGTGGGCCAGAACTTTACCATCGGGCTTTAATATTTCTATATATAATACTTCCTTCATATTGGTCTTAACACTCGTAATAATCTCATTTAATGTCAACTCATCATCTTCTAATAAAGGTGAGACCGCAACTGGCGAGAGGATCTGGGCAATTGTCTGGGCCATAAATTCTGCATTCCTTTCTGGGTTATCTTGTTCGGCTCCTTGTGAAGGCATAGCCAGTTTAATTATTGCCATAACCGCTATAACCATAAACAAAAATAGACCGCCAATGCCAAATTTTAATCTTCGGAAGAGCCTATCAAGATGTTTATCTTCCATCTATCCACCTTTTAATCGTAGTTGCGTCTCTTTTAAATATCTCTTTGCCTTTGCATTTTGCGGGTCAAGGGCTAATATCTTCTTCCATATCTTTTCTGCCTCTTTATAATCACCCTGGGTGAAATATTTCATTCCCTGTTTAAATAAGGCATCAATCTCTTCCGGGGTTGCCTTTTTTACCTCAGGTTTTGGTTTCTCTGGCGGCCTCGGTTTTGGTGGGACAACACCTTTTTTTGTAAAGAGAATATAGTCACTGATGCTCACCTTTAATGGTTCGGCAACCGGCCGGATAAGGAGTCTAATTCGTTCCGCATTCGGATAGGTCAATTTTACACGCAAGCTGCCTCTATCTTCTGGTTTGAAGAGAAACCTGTTTGGCACAACCCTTTCCCGATTTGAGGTGAGTATTTCTACTTCCTCTGTATACGATTCAAGGACCCTGTTTTTATTACTCATTGCGGTAATCTCAACTGTAAATGGTTCACCAGCAACTGCCCGCCCCGGGACATCAATCTTGAAATGGGAAAAGAACTCCTCAATCTCTGGCTTGGGGATAAATGGAGAGGCCTCAGGATATGTTACGACCTCATCTTGGCGTCTCAAATAGAAGAATGCGCGACTCGTTCTGCCTCTTCTATCTTTTATTAATATGTAATTGGGTCCCAATTCTTTATTGTCCGTCAAGGTAAGTAAAATGGTGGCACTTCCTCTGTATTTCTCTTTGAATGTCAATCGCCTCTTTGATGCCTTGGTTATCAATTCTACACTGCCGATAAAATCTTTTATAACCCTGCTATCCTTATCTACTGCCGAAATCTTAACCTTTGCCCGCTCACCGATAGTTATGAGCGGAGGAACTTCAATAATAAATCTATCCAATATTTCCAGGGCATTCTCTTCAAGACCAAAGGACCAATGCTTAATCGGCATTGTCATAATCCGGGCATAAAGCCCTTCTTTTATCTCTTCGTGATGGAGATAGTTGTAACCAATGGTAAGCCTTAAAGGGCTTAACTCATAGAATAGACCTGCTCCGGCTAATTTCCCTTGGCTTGTCAGTCCCGCATCAAGGCAAAGACCAAGACCAAAAAGGAGTCTTATCTCTCCCTTTGCCTGATGGAACCAAAAATCTTTACCAAAGCCATTTCCCAATGTCAGATTGAGATTCTTAAATGGCGCAATTCCAAGGTCAACCGCCGCCAAAGGATTTTTAAGTTCATATTTACCCATAGCCAGAAGGGAGATGCTGCGGAGCCATAAAGGTCGGTATGCAATTCCGGATTCAAATAATCTTATCTCTCTGTTTAAGAGGTTTGTTTGAGAAAATAGCGAAAGGTCTCTGAATGGCCAAAGAATTAAACGATATAATACATAGCTTGCCTCTTCTTCCATCTTTAAGTATTTACGATAGTCAAAATCGGTAGTCAATGCAATGGGCTCTAAGATAAGGCTTGTCGCTAAGAGGGTTGAGATATAGTCCCGGTCATCAATCATCCTCCTTTCATAGACTATCTTTGGTTTTAAGAAGAGTCTGCCATAAAGATGGGATTTATCAAGACTGATTGAGGTGCGCATATAAAGATTAAAGCCATATTCCTCTTCAAGACTAAACCTGATCGTCTGGGGAGTACCAAAATCCAGAATCCCGCCGCAGAAGCGCTGGGTCTCTGACCAGCGATAGAATGGAGCGATAGAAAATCCCCTTCTTTGATAACCGATGGTAGTCTGCCAATACCCTTCCCCATCGGTCCTGATATTACCAATCTTGAAGAATACCTTCTGTTGATAGAGAGGACCACGCCAGCCGAACTCTGCCTCTTTACCAATCCCTGTTCTTATTTCGCCCACTTTTTCTTCTCTGAATCTCCTCAGATTGGGTGCTAGGTATAAACCGAAGAGGTGGAGGTCAAAATCTCCACCCACTGAATTCTCTTCATAACTTGATGGGACAAGTCCGGGATAGGGAATCTTGATACCCCTACCGAGATAGTCCCTTCTTAAGTTGAGTTGAGAGCGTAGAAGAGAAAGACCGAGCCCGATGCGATAACCATTACCATCTTCAACATCCTCAATACGATGATAATATTGTGTAAAAATATTAAGATTGGGATAGTTCAGATGCTGGTCGATACCAATACTATGGTAGGGGAGAGAGACCGAACCAGCCCGGTTGAAGTTCAATCCTATGCTGAGATTGGATAGACTTGCCTCTTCCCGCAGATGCAAATTCACATCCTTTAAGTTCTTATAATCACCAAGACACTGGTATTTGACAATAATAAATCTTGGATTCATTGTAATCTCCTCTAAAAGATAATCCGCAAGCCATAGGATGCCTCTTTCATAGTCTATCTGGTAGTCTTTATCTCTAATAAGCAGTCTGCTTTCTAAGACTGTCCTTTGGTCCAGGATATCCCTTGTTTCAAGATAGACCCTTTCGCTATTCAGCAATACTGGAGAAGATAAGAGGTGAAACGGTCCGGATGATGATAAAGAAAACTCCTCCTCTTGTGATAGGTAGCTCGGAATACCAGCCTGGGCAATAAGATTCAGGGCACCAAATCTCTTCTTTGCCTCGGTTCCTAACATACCTCTACTATCACCTAAGAGCCTATTTTCAAGGTTAATCATTCCAGCATTGAAATATTCGTCTCCCTTTTTAATCATAATATAAAACTTCCCTGAATTCCCTGCTTGGAAAGAGGAACGGTCGGCGAAGACCTTGTACTTCTCTTCGGGTTGAATCAAATACCGGAGTTCTGAGAAGTCCTTTCCCTCGGTATTCACCAGGGCTTCAATAACCACTCCCCCTTCAATTTCTCCAACAAAATATAGGGTCAATTTTCCATCAAGAGGGAGTTTTTCCAGTTTTGCGCCATTTTTTATACCACTAACCCCGGCCTCGGCGAGGCTCAAAAAGAGAAACTCCCTCTTTGGTGCTATCCGGCTCGGTTCAATCTCAAAGTCTAATAGGTATATGCCACCCGGCGGCAGGTCAACAACTGCATAATGATTCCTGAAGCTGACAATATGCCTGCCTGGTTTTATATACCTGAATGAATATCTACCTTCTTTATCGGTCTGGGACCTTGCGCCATCTTCTAAAAAGAGTGATACGCCCTCTATCCCCTTATTATTTTTATCATAGACCCTTCCAAGGATGGTGCCTCTTTCATAAAAGATATCCGCTTCTAAGAAGAGCCAGCGGACAACCTCAGGATACTCAATATACCCCTGGTCCATATAGCCGTCCATCCCCATACCAATAAAGATTATCTTTGACTCAACCCAGGGCCTTGCAAAGATAGTATATTCAAAATTATAAATCCCTGGTTCAATCTCTCTTATCTCAAATAATAATAGATTATCCTTTGTTGTTGGTGATAAATTGATGCCATTAAACCGAAATGAATTTTCTTGATAGATAATCTCCGCTGGCAAACGTAATTTAATTCTGCCTTTTGTTAGACTGCCGCCGGTAATCTGTAGAGTGCCCTTAACCTTTATCTCTTCACCTGCCTTTATGCGGTCTTTGAGGAGATAATTTAAGAGGATATCTCCCAACTCTATTCTGTTATCGCAAGATGCGAGTAGCTGCTGGGGGGTGCCGAAATCGAGTTTAACATCCCCCTGTGTCCAGAAATAGAGTTCAATTATGTATTCTTTCGGGAAAAGTGTAAAAGGTGCTAAAAACTTAAGGAATATAGAGACCTCTCCTGCGCCACTTTCTGGCATTACCCCTTCATAGATTTTTGTATTAAAATTTAATGGTTCAAATATTGAATCACTCAAGGCATAGCTAACCTCTATACCAGGATTGTTTATGGGACTACAGAATAGCGTATAGCGACCTTTGCCTTCTAATCTGATATGGAGAACCTCAATCTGTTCTTTGCCAGGAATAAGGTCAACCGATAGGTTCACCTTTACTCCTGAATAACCAAAGGAGAAGAAAGAAAGCAAGAGCAAGATAAACCACGAAGATACGAAATCACGGAAGCGCAGGAAAATTAGCTTCGGCGTGCTCATCGCCCTTTGCCTTTACTTAACCGTAAACCTTGCCTCTCTGATTTCATATTCCTCTTCGTAGGTAATAAATGCAAATGCAATATACTCTCCTTTGGGTGGCTTCTGCCATAAGAACTTAAAGACCCTCTTCGCCTGGGGTGGTAGGAATGTATGATGGGGTGGCTCATACCTCTTTACTACTTTACCCTGTTTATCTTTTATCTCTAAGAATGTCTTTATTCTGAGATGGGTCTCACCAATATTTTTAACACGATAATAGAATTGTATGTTTTCACTCAATTTATGAACCATAAGTGCCCCAAGTTCTGCCCTTTTTATAAAAGGTCTGTTCCCGACCGTTACCAGGAGATTGACACCAATATCAATACCAGAGCGGAACCGGCCTGCCCCGGGTGTGATGGTTGAGACAAGCACCATTCCATAATAACCTCCTTCCGCACCGGCGGGTGGA
Source organism: Caldifarciminota bacterium (assembly GCA_965649095.1). Classification (GTDB taxonomy): domain Bacteria; phylum Hydrothermota; class Tepidihabitantia; order SM23-42; family JAOAFX01; genus JBDRWI01. Next base: position 9,922 of record CBFGJQ010000411.1, read on the forward strand.
CTCAGTCTCCAATTTACCTTTACCCTCTTCAGCGGTGGCAGATAGAAAGAGTCTGGCTCAAGGTTGAGCCACCCACTCATTGAGTAGGGGGTTGTTCCGGCAGTTAAGGGTGATGGTGCACCATCAAGCGAGTCAATACCAAAGTCATAGTATTGGACTGTTATATAATAACCAACCCTACCTCGGTTATAGACATAAAAAGAACCATA
>CBFGJQ010000412.1:0-22746 GCA_965649095.1 Caldifarciminota bacterium
CGAACTTGTAATCTTCAAAGGCCCTACCGCCTATGATGCCTACTTTAACCCACTCTCCGAGCAAGAATGGTATGTCCATGACTCAAAAGAACTACCACCAGAAAGACTCACCACCCGCTATATCCTCCGCTATTTCCGCCGACCACCCATTGCGGAAAGTAGAATCCTTTATTACGGACCGCTTGCGGAGTTTAACAATCAGGCTTGCGTCACCTTCACCTATACACCGCCAGCTCAACCTGAAGTTAAAAAGACCCTAAGGGTTGAAGATTTTATCACCTTATTAGTTCAGCATATCTTACCGCCCCATTTCCGTCAGGTCCGTTATTCTGGCGCCCTTGCCAATCGGACAAGCAGAAACTTGCTGCCGCTGGTATTTGTGGCACTTAATTACCAGCAGGAGTTATTAAGACAACAGAATTGGCGTGAGCGTCAGATTGCCCTTACGGGCATTGACCCTTTGGCCTGTCCGATTTGTCATAAACCGATGAAACTGGTAGAGGTTGCCTATTATTCACCGGGGCATCTTGACCCCTGCCACTATTATCCACCGTAGCTATTTCCTTTCTCTTCATTCTCATGAAACTCCTTATGCCATTTTTCGTTAGTGCTGGGTGAGAACTATCCTTTTTTGCGAATTTTCCATTAGCAGTCGTTTGGGCATCAATTTTTCGCCTCTGATTTTTTGAAAAATCGTCCCTGGCGCTTAATCTTTATTAATTTTTATTACAATTTTCTATCTTTCCCTCACTTACTTTTGAGGTAATAGGAATTTTTCAAATTCCTATTACCGGTAGCATAATCTTCCCCTTTGATACAAAAAGAAATCAGGTTATCGGCAGAAATTTAATCCATTCGTTCATTCGGCAATTAGGCAATTGCCGAATGGTCAAATGGATATATGGTATTGAAAATTTCTCACATCGTAAGTGAGAAATTACCTCTTTCGTCCACACGCTCCTTCAGATATTAACAATTTTGTAAGAGGTAAGAGGCTGTGTCGCAATGTCATTCCTCCGCTATGCTCAAGGACGATGTCTGAGCCCCGTAGGGGCGAAGAATCTCAATAAAAGTATTGAAAAACCGAGATTCTTCACTTCGTTCAGAATGACAAATAGAGGTTATGAGACAGCCTCTTTCGTTTTTCCCAAAAGACGATATTCCTATTTGAAGTTTTCTTATAATTAGCATTTAACTTAATCTCCTCATCGCCATTCTCCCATAATCGTCTTGAACATCGGGAGATTTTAGAACCCGATTATAGACTGTATTGATGTTGGATGATACTGGAGTCATAATCGCACAAGCCTGCCCCGGCGCAGGCAGGGTGTGGTCAATCCGCGAGATGGAGAGTCCGCCCTGCGGCGTGGCGGATAAGATTATTTTTGATTTAAACCGCATAGTTGACATAATCACTTTTTTGGATATAATTGGTTATGGAATGCAGTCTTGATAAAAATTTAAGGAAGTGCACCTGCACCTATGAGCCTTGTTCAAGGAAGGGGAGGTGTTGCGAGTGTGTGCAATACCATTTGAGTCATAGGGAACTTCCGGGATGTTTCTTTCCAAAGGAGATAGAGAAGACCTACGACCGCTCTTTTGAGCGATTTATAAAGGCATACGGAGTTAAAGGCAGATAGCCGGACGATGGAATTAATCTTTGAGATTTCAAGACCCCAAAGGAAGGGATACACCCTCCCCGAATTGGATGTTAAAGCGACAGCCCTGCCCCAGAATTTTGCCCGTAAGACCCCGGCAAACCTTCCCCAATTGAGTGAGCCAGAGATTATCCGCCATTTTATCAATCTCTCCTGCCTGAATCATCATGTTGATAAGGGATTCTATCCCCTCGGTTCCTGCACAATGAAGTATAATCCCAAGATCAACGAAGAGGTGGCGCGGCTTAAGGGATTTACAGCACTCCATCCATTACAACCAGCGAAGACGGTTCAGGGGGCATTGAGATTGATGTTTGAACTTGGTGAGTACCTCAAAAAGATTACAAACCTTGATGCAGTTACCCTCCAGCCGGCAGCCGGTGCCCAGGGTGAATTCACTGCAATCAGTATCTTCAAGGCATATTTTAAGAAAAGGGGTGAGTTGAGGAGATATATCCTGGTGCCGGATTCAGCCCATGGAACAAATCCAGCAAGTGTAAACTTTTCTGGTTTTAAACCCCTCACCCTCAATTCAGATGTGAACGGACTCGTTGATATAAATAGATTGAAGGAGTTGATGACACCCGCGGTTGCGGGTTTGATGCTTACCAACCCCAATACCCTGGGGCTCTTTGAGAAGAATATCCAGAAGATTGCGGAGATAGTTCACAGTTATGGTGGACTCATTTATCTTGATGGGGCAAACTTGAATGCCCTCTTAGGGATTGTCCGGCCTGGTGATTTGGGCTTTGATGCAGTTCACTTCAATCTCCATAAGACCTTTTCCACACCCCATGGTGGGGGTGGTCCGGGCTCGGGGCCGGTCGCAGTGAGGAAGGAACTGGCACCATTCTTACCAGTTCCCGTTATAAAAGAGAAAGACGGGCAATACTATTTAGACTATGACCTCCCTGACTCTATTGGCAAGGTTCACTCATTCTTCGGCAATTTTTTAGTAATTGTTCGTGCCTACGCATTTTTAAGAATGATCGGTGAGGAGGGTTTAAGGGAGGTCTCCAAGGCCGCAATCTTAAATGCCAATTATATTATTCAGTCATTAAAAGAGGACTATTACCTTCCCTATCCGGGCTTCTGTATGCATGAGGGGGTTTTATCAGGGAAGAATTTAAAAGAGTTTGGTGTTAGGACCCTTGATGTTGCCAAGAGACTTTTAGATTTTGGTATCCATGCCCCAACCATATACTTCCCCTTAATCGTGAGTGAGGCATTGATGATTGAGCCGACCGAGAGTGAATCCCTTGAAGCGGTGGAGAATTTTATTACGGTGATGAAGAGAATTCGGCGTGAGGCTGAAGAAGACCCGGCGCTCTTAAAATCCGCCCCCCATAATACACCGGTGCGCAGGCTTGATGAGGTGAGGGCAGTAAAGGAGTTGAAGTTGAGATGGAAGGGATGAGATTTGAGGTCACCGAGGAGAGGAAGAGATATTTAATCCATAAGATTGCCCAGCGGATTGTTGACCTGAGGATGGCACCGGTGGCAATTGTCTTTTTAGAATCGAGTAAGCCTCTATCATTTTTAGGAAATCAACTTCTGATATTCTTACAGCCCTTCTATCGGGCATTATTCGCCTATCAGGAATACGAGGAGATTACGGCAATGCTTGAGGACCGCGCCAATATTGAGGCCTTAATCTGTGAGATTGAAAGACTTGAGGAGGAGAGGCATGAACTTGAAAGAACCAAAAAGAATCCTCGCCACTGATTGTGGCTCTACGACAACTAAGGCAATATTGATTGAAAAGAGGGGGGATGAGTATCGCCTCATAACAAGGGGTGAGGCACCGACGACCGTTGAATCGCCATTTGAAGATGTAACAAAAGGAGTTTTGAATGCAGTGCGGGAGGTGGAGGAACTCGCCAATGTAAAGATTCTTGATGGAGAAGAGATCATCAAAGAGGTGAAGGATAGTGAGGGTGTTAACTTTTATGTATCCACCTCCTCGGCTGGTGGTGGTTTACAGATGATGGTGGCAGGTGTAGTATTGACAATGACGGCGGAGAGCGCCGCCCGCGCCGCACTTGGAGCAGGTGCAATTGTGATGGATGTGATCGCCTCAAATGATGGGCGTTTACCCCATGAGAAGATTGAAAGGATTAGAAGTCTAAGACCGGATATGATTCTACTCTCCGGGGGTGTGGATGGTGGGACAATCTCCCATGTGGTTGAACTTGCGGAGCTGATAAGGGCCGCCGACCCAAAACCACGCTTTGGGGTTGGCTATAGACTTCCCGTAATATATGCGGGGAATAAGGATGCGCGAGAAGCGATTCTCAATACATTGAAAGAGAATACCGCCCTGGTAATTGTGGAGAATATCAGGCCGGTCCTTGAGAAGGAGAATCTCAATCCCGCCCGGCACAAGATTCATGACCAGTTTATGGAGCATGTAATGGCACACGCCCCGGGTTATAAGAAGTTGATGGAGATGACCGATGCACCAATTATGCCTACCCCCGGGGCAGTAGGTCTATTGGTAGAGACCGTTGCCCGAAAGGAGAATATTACTGTAATCGGGGTGGATATCGGTGGGGCAACGACCGATGTCTTTTCGGTATTCCAGGGTATCTTTAATAGAACGGTAAGTGCCAATTTAGGGATGTCATATTCTATAAGCAATGTCCTCGCTGAGGCAGGGATAGAGAATATCATCCGCTGGCTTCCCTTTGAGATTGATGAGAGGGATTTGAGAAATAGGATTAGAAATAAGATGATAAGACCAACGACCATCCCCCATACCCTTGATGATTTAAAGATTGAACAGGCAATTGCCCGTGAGGCCTTGCGCCTTGCCTTTGAGCAGCATAAATCAATGGCAGTTGGTCTAAAGGGAATTCAGCAGGAAAGGACGATTTCAGACACATTTGCCCAGACAATGACCGGTGAGACCCTGATTGACCTGATGTCCTTGAATCTCCTTATTGGTTCAGGTGGTATCCTTTCCCATGCCCCGCGCCGAAATCAGGCCGCCCTGATGATGATCGATGCCTTCTTACCCCAGGGGATTACCAGACTCGCCGTTGATTCAATATTTATGATGCCCCACCTCGGTGTCCTTTCAACTGTCCATGAGCCTTCTGCAACTGAGGTCTTTAATAAAGATTGTCTCGTCCCCTTAGGTTATTGTATTGCCCCGGTGGGAGAAGGTAGGGAAGGGGTTAATGTATTAAAGGTAAAGATTGTAGATGAAAAGGGGACAGGCGAGAAGATTTACAGGTATGGTGAGATTGACTTCCTGCCCATTCCCCAGGATAAGAAGATTTACCTTGTATTACAACCAGAAAAGGGTTTTGATGTTGGAAATGGTAAGGGGAAGGCAGTTGATGTGGAGTTGAAGGGTGGTGTTGTTGGCATTATTATTGATTGTCGGGGAAGGCCCTTTTACCTGCCCGAGGATAAGAGAAAGAGGATAGAGAGTCTGAACAGGTGGTTTCTCTCAATGAAGATGTATCCAAAATGAGGGAGGTATGATGGCAGTTCCAAAGCGAAGGCATTCCCATTCCAGAAAGAATAAGAGGCGCTCCCAGTTCAAACTCAAGCCCTCCAATTTTGTTGAATGCCCCAAGTGCCATGCACCAAAATTGCCACATCGGGTCTGTCCGAATTGTGGTAATTATAAAGATGTTCTGGTTTTAGCACCGAAGGAAGAGAAAGAGAAGACATAGTCAGAGAAAATGAAGATTGGACTTGACCTGATGGGTTCTGACAATGCCCCCCAGAATGAACTTTTGGCGCTGAAATTGATAAGAGAGGAGTTTGATGTTGACCTCGTTGTGGCAGGCAGGGGTGAGTATGAGTCACAGATAAAGGCCCTTGGATTTGACTTCCGGCTTGCTGATGAGGTGATTGGGATGCACGAAATCCCGACGGTTGCGGTGCGGCAGAAGAGGAATTCATCGCTGGCTATTCTCTTTCAACTTTTAAAAAATAGAGAGATTGATGCCTTAGTAAGTGCCGGCAATACCGGCGCGATTATGGGCTTTAGTATCTTTGAATTGGGTATCATTGAAGGGATGTCCAGACCCGGTCTGGCAATTACCCTTCCCACTGAGACCGGTTATTCCGTGATGATTGATGTTGGCGCGAATATAAAACCAAAGTTGGATGACTTTGTAAACTATGCATTGATGGGGTCGGTTTTTGCTACAATTGCCACAAACAAAGAGAATCCCCGGGTGGCACTCTTAAATGTGGGGACTGAGAGTGTAAAGGGTGATGAGATCAGACAGAAGGTATATCAGGTTCTGAAAGAGAGCAGGTGTAACTTTATTGGGAATATTGAGGGGAATGATATTATGAAGGGTTTTGCCGATGTAATAGTATGCGATGGTTTTACCGGTAATGTCATCTTAAAGTTCTCTGAGGGGATCGTTGATGTCCTATGGCGGATGTTAAAGGAGAGGGTGGATGCAGCAATGCGCCGGAAATTCGGTCAATTTTTAGTCAAACCCGCGATAAAGGATTTGAAGGCAAAATTCAGTTATGAGGAGTATGGGGGTGGAATTCTGCTTGGGGTTCTGGGTATCGTAATAATCTGCCACGGACATTCCTCACCCGGTGCCTTAAAGAATGCAATCAAGATGGCAAAGAGGTGTGTTGAATTTAATGTGGTTGAAGAGATAAAGAGGGTTAAGGGAGTGTGAATTCTTATATTGCTGGACTTGGTTTGTACGTGCCAGAGAGGGTCTTGACCAATTTTGATTTGGAAAGGATTGTAGAGACATCGGATGAATGGATAAGAACCCGCTCCGGCATAAAGGAGAGGCGGATTGCCGATGCCAATACCGCTACCAGTGACCTTTCAATCATTGCGGCAAAAAGGGCAATTGAGGAGGCAGGAGTCAGACCTGAGGAGATTGATGCAATAATTCTCGGCACCGCCACCCCGGATATGCTCTTCCCCGCAACTGCCTGTATTGTCCAGGCGAACCTTAGGGCAAACAGGGCAATGGCATTTGATATCTCTGCCGGTTGCAGTGGATTTCTATATGGACTCGGTATTGCGGATTCAATGATAAAGAATGGTTTTGAAAATGTTTTGGTGATCGGTGCTGAGACACTAAGTAAGGTGATGGACTTTACTGACCGCTCAACCTGTGTCCTATTTGGCGATGGTGCCGGCGCAGCCGTAGTCCGTGGTGTGGAGTCGGACAGGCGTGGTATAGTTGCCACCTACTTCAGGGCGGAAGGCGCGGACTGGAGACTTCTCTATCAACCGGCGGGCGGTTCAAGGATCCCGGCCTCTCCGGAATCTGTAGAAAAGAGGTTGCACTACATCAAGATGGAAGGGAATGAGGTCTTTAAACTGGCAGTAAGGGCAATGATTGAGGCCGCTATAGAGACCTTAAAGAGGGCGAATCTCTCAAGCCGAGAGGTTAACCTCTTGATTCCCCATCAGGCAAATATCAGGATAATTGAGGCAACTGCCAAGAGGCTTGAGATACCAATGGAGAGGGTGTATGTAAACCTTGATAGGTATGGTAATACCTCGGCGGCATCAATACCGATTGCCCTGAAGGAGGCATTAGAGGAGGGAAGGATAAAGTCCGGTGATTATGTCTTATTAGTTGCATTCGGGGCGGGATTTACCTGGGGGGGAGTACTTCTGCGCTGGTAAGGTTATGAGAAGAAGATTTACAGAAGGGCTTACCTTTGATGACATCCTTTTGGTTCCCCAGTATTCTGATGTATTACCCAGAGAATGTGATACTAAGACAAAGTTTTCAAGGCATATTCAACTAAATATCCCCCTGATAAGTGCCGCGATGGATACGGTAACCGAATCGCGGATGGCAATTGCCCTTGCCCAGGAGGGAGGGATTGGTGTAATCCATAAAAATTTACCGATTGAAGAGCAGAAACAGGAGGTGATAAAGGTCAAGCGCGCCGAGAGTTGGATGATTCAAAATCCAATCACAGTCACACCGGATACACAAATCAGGGTAGCAAAGGAGTTGATGGAGAGAAATGGCATCTCCGGGGTTGTAGTTGTAGATAATGATAAAAAGTTGGTCGGACTCCTTACCAATCGGGATATCATCTTTGAGGAAAACCTGAATAGAAGGGTGAGGGAGGTGATGCGCCACAGCGGTCTCGTCACCGCCCCGGAAGGGACAACCCTTGAGCAGGCAAAGAAGATACTAAAGAGGCACAAGATAGAGAAACTGCCAATCATTGATAAGTCAGGTAAACTGAAGGGTTTGATTACGATAAAGGATATCATAAAGAAGATGGAGCATCCCAATGCAATCTTTGATCGGGCAGGCAGGTTAAGGTGTGCGGCGGCAGTAGGGATTGAAAAGAAGACAATTGATAGGGTCTCCGCACTTGTTGAGGCGGAGGTTGATGCTGTGGTTGTTGATGTTGCCCATGCCCATTCTCAGAGTGTCTTAACGACAATCAGGGATATAAGAAAGAGATTCCCGGAATTGGAACTGGTTGCGGGCAATGTGGCTACGGCCGAGGCGGCCTCAGCCCTTGTTAGATTGGATGTGGATGGGATAAAGGTGGGAATCGGACCCGGCTCTATCTGCACGACAAGGGTGATTGCGGGAATCGGGGTCCCTCAGGTGACCGCAATTCTGGAATGTGCCCGGATTACCGCAAAAAGGAATATCCCCCTTATTGCAGATGGAGGGATAAGATATTCCGGGGATATTGTTAAGGCACTCGCCTGTGGTGCCTCATCGGTGATGATTGGCAATCTATTTGCCGGCACTGAAGAGAGTCCGGGCGAGACGATTCTCTTAGAAGGGAGGCGCTATAAGGAATACCGGGCAATGGGCTCCCTCTCAGCGATGCGCCGTGGCTCAGCCGACCGTTATTTCCAGCAGGAGGCAAAGAAGTTGGTGCCGGAAGGTGTGGAGGGGAGGGTTCCTTACCGGGGAACGGTAAAGGATGTCCTCTTTCAACTCGTTGGTGGCCTGAAATCGGGTATGGGTTATTGTGGGGCAAGGGATATAAAGGCCCTAAAGAAGGTGAGATTTATAAGGATGAGCCCGGCCGGACTGAGGGAGAGCCATCCCCATGATATTACCATCACCAAAGAGGCACCCAATTATGAGATTAGAGGGTTTTAGCCCCCCCTTTACCGAGATTGCCCCCTATTATGACCGAATTATGTCCTTTGTTAACTACCCCGCCTGGATTTCATACATTGAGCGAATTCTCCAGATTAATGGAATAAAAGAGAACAATCTCCTTGACCTTGCCTGTGGCACCGGCACCTGCCTGCTGATGTGGTATAGAAGGGGATACCGGGTAATCGGCCTTGATAGTTCTAAGGGGATGCTTGAGGTCTGCAGGAAGAAATTCCCCCTTGCGGCAATAGAAGATGGCCTGGTGCAGCTGATTTATGGTGACCTGCGGAACTTTTCCCTTCCCAATCCGGTGCCGATAATTACCTGCCTTTATGATAGCCTAAATTACCTTCTCACCAAAGAGGAACTCTTAAGTTGCTTCCGGTCCGTCTATAAGAATCTCTCCCGGAAAGGGATTTTTATCTTTGATATGAACACCATCCATGCCCTCCAGGATGAATGGGGAAATCAGACATTTGAACGGAATGATGGTCCAATCCATTCAATCTGGGCAAATAGTTTTGACCCAGTAACCCATATCTCATCATTGAGACTGACCATAAATGTCAAAGACCAAAAGGGGGTCTTGACCTTCCGCGAATTCCATCAGGAGCGGGCATATCCCCTTGCGGAGATTAGAGAGATGGCATCTCTGATTGGTTTTCAGGTCTCTCTTTATCGCCATCTCAGTTTCAATCCCGCCAGTGAAAGGGATATAAGAATTATGGGTGTGGCAAGAAAATTATGATGATTTCGGATTTACATATCCATTCAAGATTTTCAAGGGCAACCTCTTCTGATATGACCATCCCAAAGATTACAGAATATGCAAGGTTAAAAGGGATAGGGCTTGTTGGGAGTGGTGACTTTACCCATCCTGCGTGGCTGAAGGAGTTGAAGGAGTACCTCAAATACAATAACGGAATATATGAATACTCAGGAATAAAGTTTATCCTCACCGCTGAGGTGAATAATATCTATACAAAAGGGGGTAAGCTAAGACGGATTCACAATATCATCTTCGCCCCCGACTTCCCGACCGTGGAGGAGATAAATAGATACTTAAGCAGATTTGGTAATCTTGAGGCAGATGGAAGGCCAACCCTTTCCCTGTCTGCAGATGAGATGCTCTCGGGATTGCTTGAGATTTCACCTGATGTCTTCATTGTTCCCTCTCATATCTGGACCCCCTGGTTCTCCCTCTTCGGTTCAAACTCGGGCTTTGATTCAATTGAGGAGTGCTTCGGTGACATAAAGGAGGAGGTCTTTGCCCTTGAGACCGGCCTCTCTTCAGACCCGGCGATGAACTGGCGCCTCTCGGCACTTGATAGATTTACCCTCATTTCAAACTCTGATGCCCATTCACCAAACCGCCTCGGTCGCGAGGCAAATGTCTTCCGTGAGGAGTTGAATTACTACAGTCTGCGTGATGTTTTAAGAAATAAAGATAGAAGTAGATTTCTGTTTACGATTGAATTCTATCCTGAGGAGGGGAAGTATCACTTTGATGGGCATCGGAGATGTAAGGTGAGACTCTCGCCAAAGGAGGCAAGGTTAAATAACAATCTCTGTCCGGTCTGCTATAAAAATATCACCGTCGGGGTTATGCATCGGATTGAACTTCTCGCGGATAGGGAAGAGGGCTATGTGCCCCAAGACGGCATTCCGTTTAAGAATTTAATTCCATTGGAGGAGATCATTGCTGAGGCATTAGGAATTGGCAGGGATACCGCGGGTGTGAAGAACGAGTATTTTAAGTTATGTTCACGATTTGGAAATGAATTTGAAGTCCTGCTTAATACTCCGATTGATGAGATTAGAAGTGTAACAAAAGAGAGGATTGCCCAGGGAATTGAGCGTATGCGCCGGGGGGATATAAGCATATACCCTGGCTATGATGGAGAATTCGGGACGATAAAGATATTTGAATCAGAAGAGAAGGAACAGCAACCGCAGCTGGGGCTCTTTTAGTAAGACTTCACTTCTCACTCCCCTTGATTCCCTTTTACGGCGACGCTATTGGAGTGACACCACTTGTGGTGTTATCCATTTAACTATTTATTATCCTCTGCGGGAGCGGTTTCCTAACCGCGATTATAAATCGGGGCCGAAAGCCCCTCCCACCGGAGCGGTTTTGGAACCGCTAAGAAGAAAGGAGGGTGAGGGTTGGGGTTTCAGGGATTTACCCCTGACAATGAAATTTTTCATTATAATAAAGAAAAGGGGCAAGATATTCAGGAAAGGCGATGTGAAGAAGGCCTGCGCCAGGAATAGTTTTGCTGTATAACGGGGGTTTTCAGGGGGTCTCCCCCTGAATATCTTGTTGTGCTGTAAAAAATGGAGAAAAAATCTGTAGCGTCCAACTTCAGTTGGACGAAAAACTAATCTGGACGCTACAATTAAAAAATTTTGAAAAAAGCTACAAATTTTTAGTAAAAATTAAAAACTCAAAAATTGCATAAACCCTTGAAAAATCGGCAATTTTGGCTATGCTTTCGCTGTCTTTTATCAAAATAAAATCTTACTTAAATAAAATTGATTCTTAATCTGCTCATCGTTATTCTCCCATAATCGTCTTCAACATCAGGCGATTTTAAAACCCGATTATAGACTGTATTGATGTTGGATGATACTGGAGTCATAACCGCACAAGTGCGGTCAATCCCAGAGGGAGAGTCTGCTCTGCGGCGTGGCGGATTATGAGGTAAGATTATTTTTGATTTAAACCCGGGTCTTGACACTGTATAGTTATTGTGTATCATATCGTATGTTTAAGGTTCTTAAGAAGGACCGGAAGACCAATGCGCGCCTTGGCGTATTAAAATTAAAAAGTTTTGAAGTTCAGACACCCAATTTTATGCCGGTAGCAACCCAGGCAACTGTCAAGACACTCAGCCCAGAGGAGTTAAAAAGGATTGGTGTTGAGATGATAGTTTGTAATACATACCATTTAATGCAGAGACCGGGCAGTGGTCTCATAAAAGAATTAGGGGGCTTGCACAAGTTTATGAACTGGGAGAGGGCAATCCTGACCGATTCCGGCGGATTCCAGTCCTATTCTTTAACTGAATTGAGGAGCGTAAGTGATGAAGGTTTGACATTCACTTCCCATATAGATGGGAGTAGAATCTTCCTGACCCCTGAGATGGCGATTCAAATCCAAGAGGATTTGGGGGCTGACATTGCAATGTGCCTCGATTTCTTCACCCCTTATCCATCCGAGTTTATTGAGGCAAGGATTGCCACCGAGAGGACGATAAACTGGGCAAAGAGGAGTTTAAATATAAAAAAAAAGAATCTATTTGCCATCATTCAGGGTGCGACATTTATGGAGTTGCGTAAGGAGTGTGCAGAACGATTGGTGGAGTTAAAATTCCCGGGCTACGGGATTGGTGGTTTAATGATCGGTGAACCAGTAGAACTGGCAATGGAAGTCGTGGAAGGGGTGAATCGGATAATACCGAATAACAGGGTTCGCTATTTAATGGGTTGTGGTTATCCCGAGGATATCGTTGAGGCGGTTGCCCTCGGTGTTGATCTCTTTGATTGTGTCCTGCCGACAAGAAATGGTCGGACCGGTATGGCATTCACCTCAGAAGGGAAGATTATTATCAAGGGGAGCCGCTATGCAAAAGACCAAAGACCTTTAGATCAGAATTGTAATTGTTATACCTGCAGGAATTTTAGCCGCGCCTATCTCCGTCATCTATTTAATACCAATGAGGCACTGGGTGGCCGCCTGGTCAGTTATCATAATGTAAAGTTTTACATCAACCTGATGCAGGAGATTCGTTATCATCTTAAGAAAAATGATTTTGAGAGTTTTAAGAAAAGGGTTAAAGCAATCTTCAATTTTCGTCAGGATGATTGCGTTAAATCGTAAATCTTACCTCTTGACATATTGATAATAATGTGTATAATATTAAAATTTGTAATGGGGAATTTAATCGCGAGCAGCCCGTAAGGGGCAGCTTTAAGTAAGCAAAAAGGAGTGAATATGTTTGGGAAGAAGAAGAAGGTGCTTGGTCTTGATATCGGGTCAAGTCAAACCAAGGTTGTTGAATTGAGCCCGGGTAAGACCAAAAAGTTGCTCAATTATGGTGTCTCCAAGGTTTTACCGGATGCGATTGTTGAAGGTGAGATAATTGACCGTCAGGCAGTTTTGGATTCAATTAGAACCCTTCTTGAAACCAAGGGATTCACTGCCAAGGATGTGGTAATTGGTCTGGCCGGCAGGGATGTGATAATAAAGAGGGTCATAATGGACCGGATGAGTGAGGCGGAGACAAGGGAGAATATAAAATGGGAGGCAGAACAGTATGTCCCCTTTGACATCTCTGAAGTGACCCTGGATTTTTATATCGTCAATCCCAATTTCGGTGAAAATCAGCAGGAGGTTATCCTCGTTGCCGCGAAGAATGAATTGATAAATAATCTTACCTCATTACTCAAGGACCTGAACTTAAATCCAGTGATTATTGATACTGTTGCCTTTGCCCTGCAGAATGTTTATGAATATAACTATCCACCGAGTCCTGATGAATCAGTGGGGCTTATAAATGTCGGATACGGCATGACCGTTATAAATGTCGTAAAGGGTGGTTCTTCACTTTCGGCGCGGGATGTCTATTATGGCGTCAATTCCTATATCAATAGACTTCAAAAAGAGATTGGCTTTAATTATGAAGATGCGGCAAATGCCGTAAAGGGAACTGTTCCGGTAGGTGTTTCCCAGGATGCAATCTTAGGGGTATTTGAAACCTTTGTTAACGACCTGGGAACGCAGATTGAGCGTAGTCTCCAATTTCTCTCTTCCGTATCTGGTGAGGAGAAGGTGGCGCGAATGTACCTTGCTGGTGGTGGGGCATTGATACCGAATCTTGTTGACTACCTAAAGAGGCGATTGAATATTCCAATTGAAGTTTTGAATCCATTCAAAAATGTCTTATACGACCCGACGATTTTTGCACCCGAAGGGGTGGATATTTACGGTCCGATTCTGGCCCAGGCAATAGGTCTGGCATTGAGGGGGGAATAATGATCAAGATAAATCTTTCACCGAGCCCAAAGAAGGTAGGTGCTCCCAAAAGACCGGAGGGGGTAAAACCGGCGGCACCCCCTATCAAACTCCCCAGAATTGAAGTGGGGATAGTCTATATTGCAGGGATTGTGATAGTAGTCGTCGTCATTGCCCTGTTTCTAATCATTCAGTCAAACAAGATTGGGTCCCTCAACCGTGATATCAAAAATTTCAAGACTAAACTTGATGAATTGAAGGTTTATGTGGCGACTGTAGATAGTCTAAAGAAGAGGGAAAAGGAGTTGATGGAATTGATTTCTCCAATCAAAGAACTGAATAAAAATCGTTTCTTGCTTGCCCATATCCTTGATGAGGTTTCCGCGCGTATCCCCGATTTTACCTGGCTTACAATGTTGAATATTACCTCTCAGGATATTACCACCCCCACCCCTAAGGGAACGATCAATATAAAAGGGACCGCCGCCTCAAATCTACTGGTTGCCGATTTTATGAATCGTCTTGAAGAATCACCATATATCTCTGATGTTGATTTGACGGTGCTTGAGAAGAAGACCATTGAAAAACAGGAGATGATGGAATTTACACTGACCGCAAATGTAGCTTTTGATACAACCGGCGGGAGGCAGCGATGAATTTAAGAGAGCCAAAGACCCAGCAGTTAATTCTCTTTATCATCGTCCTTGTCGTTATTTTAATTTTGTTCTTCCGTTTTCCATACAACTCAAATCAGAAACAAATCAAGACACTAACGGCAAGGCGTGATTCTTTGCAGATAAAGGTCAGGGAGGCGGAGGAGGCAAAGGCGCGTCTTCCTGAATTGGAGGCAAGGATTGCCCGGCTTGAGGCAGAGTGGGAGGTTGCTAAAGAGATACTGCCGAAAGAGAAAGAAATCCCTAAGTTGATTCAGCAGATATCAAATTCCGGTACCAAGGCAGGTGTCAGTTTTTTGCTCTTCAAGCCATCCGGACCGGTCCAGAAACAGAAATACTCTGAAATTCCGGTGCAAATAAAGGTTGCCTGTGGTTATCATCAACTTGGCAAATTTCTTGCCAATGTGGGGAATTTGCCGAGGATTGTGAATGTTCCGACAATAAAGATTGCCCCGGGTAAGGACCGGAGTACCGAGGCAGAACTTCAGGCAATTACCTATACACTCGCCAGAGGAAAGGAGGTGCCCAGTGCTGCCCCCCGTCGTCGGTAGTCTCTTTTCTCTTTTTATTCTGGTCAATCAAGTCCCGGTTGGGGATTCTCTATTTCCCGTAGAGAAGTACGATTATGAACCCGCTGGCCGACGCGACCCATTTGTGCCACTCATCGGGTTGGAGTTGGGTGGTGGTAAGACTGGCCATTTGAGTCCGGAAAATTTGAGACTCATCGGGATTTTATGGGGTGACCGGGGTTATTATGCATTGGTAAAGGATGGCCAGGATAATGGTTATATTCTTAAGAGGGGTGACCGTGTGGCAGGCGGTCATGTAAGTGAAATAAATAGTCGGGGAATAACCTTTGAAATTGTGCATGCTGGAGTGGTGACAAAATATGAATTGAGACTCCAGGAAGGAAAAGAAAGGAGGTAAGATATGAGATTTGTCTTTGCCATTATCTCATTGCTCTCTCTGGTCGGTGGTGTAGTAATAAAGGATATTGTGCTAATTCCAGAGGGGGTAAATACAAAACTTACAATTGAGGCGGATGGGCCATTTATTGCCAATGCATTCAGTCTGAAAGAACCAGCGCGGATTGTTATTGATTGTTCCGGTGTCTCCAGCGCACTTGTGGGCAAGACATACTCGGTAAACCGGGGTGGGGTAAGCGAGATTTCCGTAACCGGTTTTACTGCCCAGCCCGATTTAATCAGGGTTGTGGCAAAACTCAATCAGGACTACTCCTTTTTGACCATAACCGAAGGGAATAACTTTGTCGTTACCCTGCTGAACTCATCTTTAGCCCCGTTTGCGGAATGGCGGGCAACCGTTAGCGAAGCGATTGCACCGGCACCGGCAATCCCTGCCCCACCCGCAGTGCCGACCGAACGGCCCGCAGTGAGTATAACCGGACGCCCAATCAGCATTGATTTAGAGAATGCAGATATTCTTACTGTCCTGCGCGCCCTGTCCGAATACGCGGGCGTCAATATCGTAGCCGGTAAGGATGTGAAGGGGACGGTTACAGTAAGGCTACACAATGTCCCCTGGCGGCAGGCACTGGAGATAATCTTGAAGGCTTCCGGTTATGCCTTTCGTGAAGACCCAGGCGTAATCAGGGTTGATACTGCCGAAAATCTTGACAAACAGGACTTTGACCTACCCCTTATTTCAAATATTTACAAACTTGAATTCGCCAAGCCCAGCGAGATGCTGACGAAAATTCAGGCGATGCTCTCGCCCAAAGGGAAGGCAAATGTAGATGAAAGGACCAATTCGGTGGTGGTAACTGATGTAGAACCTATTCAGGATAAGATTAAACAACTTGTAAAACTACTTGATACACCAACTCCCCAGGTAGAGATTATGGCAAAGGTCGTTGATATGGATGCCGCTCAATCCCAGGGTCTGGGCATAGATTGGACCTTAAAGGGACTGGAGAGCAGAATCTTAAGGGCTGACATTACCAGCAATCCCAATCCAGCAATTGCGGGTTATGGTGTCTTTAATATTGGAACTGTCCCTTCTTTAGCACAGGTTGCGGCGACGATAAGCCTCCTTGAAGAGAGGGGTAAGGCGCAGACACTTTCGGCACCGAGGGTTTCCGCAGTTGATAACCAGCGGGCATCAATCCTTGGTGGTCAGCGCTTTGGTATCCCTACCCGGGATATGGCTGGTAATACTGTTATTCAATTCTATACCGTAGGAACAAAGTTAGAGGTGACGCCGCACATCAATTCATTAGAAGAGATTACTATGGAAATCCATGCCGAGGTGAGTGAACTTGACCGTGCCTCAGCACTTGCCGGAAGACCAATCATTACTACATCTGAGGCGGATTCCAAGGTCCTTGTGAAAGATGGAAATACGGTAGTAATCGGTGGTTTTATAAGAAAGAAAGAGACAAAGAGCGTGCGGGGAGTCCCAATCTTGAGGAGCATTCCGATTCTCGGTGTCCTATTTAGAGAAACGACCGTAACCTATGAGGACCGTGAGTTATTGATATTTATTACACCAACGATTATAAAGGGTTAGCCTTGTGATATCATAACCGCCCAGGTGCGAATCCCCACCGAAAGGCATTTTTTTAGGGGATGGGATCCCCTCGTGGGAGGGGAAATTAAGTCAAGATTTCCCGGTCTTCTGGTATCCTGATTGCCTCTTATCTTCACCCTCCCAGCAAGGGAAGTAAATGTTAATGTCTTTGTAAATCTTTACCAAGATTTTGGGGCATATATGAGGATTACCGCAGGAATAAAAAGGAACAGGAGGCTTAGGGTATCAAAGAGGGGCATCAGACCAACAAGGGAGATGGTTCGTCAGGCTGTATTTAATATCCTTGGAGAGAGGGTTTATCAATCTGTAGTCCTTGATATATTTGCAGGAACTGGGGCAATGGGAATTGAGGCAATCTCCCGGGGGGCAAGGTCTGTAGTATTCATTGAGATTACTCCCGGTATCTTGATGGAAAACCTGAGGCGATTAGCCCTTGAGGATAAGGGGCGCGTTATCGCTGGTGATTTTCGTCCCGCACTTAAGAAACTCTCTGGAAGTAAATTTGATATAATCTTTCTTGACCCACCCTATAAGAAAGGATATTTAACTACCGCCCTGGGGTTGATTCAGGATAGAGGCCTTTTAAGAAATGGGGGAATGATTATTGCTGAACATAGGGTTAATACAAAATTTGAAATCCCTAATGGATTGCGGGTAGTAAAAAAGAGGAGATACGGGGATACAGAGATTACTTTTATTCAAAGAGAGGAGATTTATGAAAAAGGCAATCTATGCCGGAACATTTGACCCAATCACATACGGGCATATTGATGTAATAAATCGGGCAACAGAGATCTTTGACCGGGTTATCGTGGGTGTAAGCAGCCATCCCAAGAATACACTCTTCTCCCTAAAGGAAAGGATTGAACTGGCAAAAGAGTCTCTGAGGCACAATAAAAGGGTCCGGGTTTTGGGCTTCTCAGGACTGCTTGTTGATTTTGCCCAGAAACTTTCGGCAACAACTATAATCCGCGGGATAAGGGCAGTCTCTGATTTTGATTATGAGTTCCAGATGACCCTGATGAACCGGAAACTTGCCCCCGCGATAGATACCCTATTTTTGATGCCCTCAGAAAATTATATCTTCATCAGTTCTAGTTTGGTTAAAGAAATTGCCCGCTTGGGTGGGGATGTTTCCAAATTGGTCCCCCCGGTGGTTGGCAGGGCATTAAGGAAAAGACTCCATCTTGACAATTGGGAGGATTTATGAAGGGAGCACTTATTTTTCTGTCTCTCGGGTCCTTTTGTTTTGGTCTGATCTTTGATATTTCCCTTAAAGACGTTGATTACAGAATAGAAAAGGTTCAAAACTATGACCGAATAATCCTGAAGGGGGGTGTCTATCTAAATAAGCCAGGTTCGCCAGAGGTTTCAGGGTTGGTATATACTTACCCAATACCTGATGGAAATAAGGTGAATGAGATTGAAATCATTGATGAGGAGTGGATGGAATTACCCGGTGAATTTCTCCTCTATCCGGAGCAGAAACATTACTCTATTGAGAAATCACCGCAGTTTACCCAGCCAAATCCCGATGTCTATGGTGCTACAATCCCTTATCCACCGAGAACAGTTTTATCATATAATTCAGGCAACTTAAGGGGTTATCAAATCCTTCAGGTGTTAATTTCTCCTTTCAAATACCACCCTTCATCCCGAAGACTATTCGTCTTAAAGAGATTGACAATCAAAGCGCAGACCGTTTCTGGTATGACAGGAGTCCAACCCCGGCGCGCATCAGGTCTATCCAGTTCAATATTTACCCGATTTGTCAATTCCCTCAATAAAGATAAGATAATACCCCATCAATCTTTAATCACGGAAAATCCCCAAGACCAATTGCCAACTGAACTACCATCGCTTCTTGGTCCACCGGTTGACCTGGTGATTATTACCAACGAACCACTGGTCCCGGGTTATGAAAAATTTGCACGATTTAAAAAGTTATTCGGCTTTAATACTGTAGTTAAGACATTAACCTGGGTAAGACAGCATTATTCAGGGATTGACGATGCAGAGAGAATTAGAAACTTTTTAATTGATGCAGTTGAAAAGTGGGGAACGAGTTTTGTTCTTTTAGGGGGGGATGTCCCTGCTATCCCGACAAGGTGGGTCTGGCTTGCGCAAATTGACCCTGACCAATGGCCTGAGCATGTCATTACCGATTTGTACTTCTCTTGTCTTGATGGCAACTGGAATTATGATGGTGATGAGCGGTTTGGTGAGGTTGAGGATTCAATTGACCTTTATCCTGATATATTTGTTGGACGGCTGACGATGAAAGATATGAATGGGGTTATTGGTTATCTAAATAAAGAATCCTCTTATCTGTTTCCTTTAAATCCCGGAATTCAGATTGAGTGGCTGGCGGTTACCTCAGACCTCTTTTATCCGAATGATGCCTATGAGCTTGCCCAGGCTCTATCTATACTTCTTCCACCTTGGTTCATTACAAGTTACCTCAACAATGCACCACTACAAAGTTTTAAGGATTCAATCTATTCTGGATTTGGGATAATTCAGGCGATTGACCATGGTGATGTAAATCTCCTCCGTGTCAATCCTTCCCCTCAATATGCCACAAACTTCTTCTTTGACTCCCTTTCTAACTTAAACAAATACCCCTTGATGATTACGGTCTCCTGTTATACAAATCCATTCCAGAGTGACTGTCTTGGTGAACATTTTGTGGATAATCCTGCAGGTGGTGGAATTGGATATATCGGTCCTGCCAGTTCCAGTGAGGCATATATTCATACACTGGACTTCGTCTGGTGCCTATATACCTATTTATTTTCCTATTCCCTTGCTGAGGCACTGGCAAGTGCAAAGATTCAATTCATACCCGCCGCCTCCTATGACAACTGGTACCGTTTTTATGAATACTCAATCAACCTCCTTGGCGATCCAACAGTTGCAATCTGGGATAGCGTTCCAAAGGCATTCAATTCAATCAGTGTAGCCCCTGAAACCCTTAACCTTGGTCTTGATACAATCACAATTACATTAGACCCGCCGGTTGATTCATTTGCGGTGATCTTTTATAAAGAGAATGACCTCTTCTTAAGGGATTCGGGTTTTTCCGGTTCAATCACAAGGGAGCTGAAGACCAGGACGAGTGGTTATTTAAAATATACAATCTTAAAGAGTCGCTTCCTTGCCGATATTGATTCTATATATGTAAATCCAGCAAATGCCCATCTCATCTTTGATCATTATACAATCAATGATTCACTCAACAATAATAATGGGATTCTAAATCCGGGGGAGGATATCTTTTTGACTGTTGGATTAAAGAATGGTGGCACCGTTCTTGCCTCGGATGTTTCAGCCCGAATCCATTCTGCGGATACATTTATCACAATATTAAATGATTCATCAGGTTATTCACCAATTCCACCAGGGGCAGTAGGGGAGAATCTTGTCCCCTTCTATCTTAAGGTAAGCAATAAGATTCCTGATGGACATTCGGTGCAGTTTGGTATTACAATTAACTTCTCTAATTTCTTGAATAACGACTCCTTCCAGATTCTGGCATCTTCTCCGGTTTTGCGCCTCTTCACTCAAGAATGGGATTCGCTCGGGACAGAGGTTAAAATCTTACCATCAATAGAAAACTTAGGTCACTGCCTGGCGGATTCAGTCCGGTGTTTAATAAGAAGTCTCTCTGATACAGTCACCATTATTGATAGCCTTGCCAATTTCCCCAATATCCTGCCGGGTGGAATAAGGCACTCTCTTGATACATTAAAATTAGTCTTGAATTATCCGGGCACGATTAGTTATAGATTCCTTCTCTATTATCGGAATAATGAGATTGTAAACCAGATTATTAAACTTTCCAGGCCCCCACAGCCTGACTCTTTCCGTGCCTCTGGGCAGAAGAATTCCATCTTACTCCAGTGGCAACCAGTCCCGGGGGCATTGGGTTATAGAGTCTATCGCTCAACAAACCCTCAAGGCGGTTTTGAATTTGTAAAGAATCCGTTAGAACCGGTAAGTTGTTTTGAGGACTTTAATGTCCAGCCGAATATTGATTATTACTATCTCCTCGGCGCGGTTGACTCATCAATGAACGAGGGTATTTATTCTGATACAATTCGGGCGAATATCAATCCCGGTATTGCCCAGGGCTGGCCCCAGCTGATTTATGGTTATCCATACACTTCGCCAAACTTTGGTGAACTTGACCCATCCTATCCGGGTCTGGAGGTTGTTGTTGCAACCAGAAATGACGGGGCAGTATATGCCTGGCACTATGATGGGACTAAAGTCGCCCCGGCACCTTATGGGGATGGCAGGATATTCGTTGCCAGTGGTGAGATGTGGACATCCCCGGCAATTGGCGATTTGAATAACGATGGGATTATGGATTTGGTATTTGGTGTCCGAAGGACTACCAACAACCTCTATGCAATCACCTGCTATGATACAATCTATCTTCCATTACCGGGCTGGCCAATAACGGTTCCGGGGAGAATCTTGAGCTCTCCGGTCCTCGGCGACCTTGATAAGGATGGCGATTTAGAGATTATCGTGCGCACGGAATGGGCAGATGTCTATGTCTTTAATGATGATGGCACAGGTTTCTTTTCAGACTCCGGGCTATTATTCAATGGTCCGGGCAATGCCCTTGGTGCACCGGCGGTGGGGGACATCAACAATGATGGGTATTTAGAGATTGTCTCCGGCGGTGGGAGTTGGTCGGACTCATTATATGTCTGGGATAGGTTTGGAAATTATCTTCCGCCATTTCCAATATTTATTCAGAGCGAATACCGGTTGCGCTGTGCCGTTGTGCTTGGTGATATAATCGGTGATTCAAGACCGGAGATTGCCTTCTTTGCCGATTCCACCCATAAGGTCTATCTCGTCTCACCGGATGGCTATGTCTTGTGGTCTTATGAAATACCCTATCTTGAGATGATTGAATCCTCTCCAGTCTTTGCCGATATTACCGGTGATGACAGGCCGGAGTTGATCTGCGGTGAAAGCAAGAGCGGGAATTTCTGGGTCTTTGATTCGCTGGGCAATATCTTGCCACACTATCCACTGATAAGTCTGGAGCACGACTGGCGTAAGGTAATTGTAGCCGACCTTGATAATAACAATATCGGTGATATAATTATCCCCGCCAATGACTGGTGTGTATATGGATTTAATGTAAATCTCCAGAATATGCCTGGCTTTCCTATTTTTCTGGGAAATTACATTACTCCAACCAGTTCCCCGGCTGTTTATGACATTGACCTGGATGGTAGATTGGAATTGATGGTAAGCCCCTGTGATTTCAAATTCTATGTCTTTGACTTAAACACCAAAAAATATGAATGGCCCAGATTCCGCTATGACCAGTATAATTCAGGCTGGTATAAATCAGGGAATCTGCCCGGGATAGAGATTACTCCCCGCTTCCCACTTCTTTCTTCTCACCTCCCATTAACGGTCTATCCCAATCCATTCCGGGATCACCTTGTGATTCAGTATGCACTAAGCACTATGGACTATGCACCGGATAAGAAAGTGCCTACTGCCTGCTGTCTAGTGCCTACTATTCGCATCTATGATGCGACAGGTCGTCTGGTTAGGGACTTTTCTCGGTTAACGGTAATCCCTGATTTAATCAGGGATGAACGGTCAACGGTTGTTTGGGATGGCAGAGATGTTTTGGGTCGCCGCCTGCCCGCCGGGGTCTATTTTATCCGACTTGGGTATGGTGAATATAGCAAGGTGGCAAAGGCAGTATT
>CBFGJQ010000413.1:0-10103 GCA_965649095.1 Caldifarciminota bacterium
TGGCCATTGAAGAAGAACCGTTAGATTCAAGGATATTTGAGACTACCCTTATGGTATAGGGAAATTCTTCTTCTTTCGGTAAAACAGGAATGATTGCTCGTTCCGCCAGGGCACCGTGTCCAATCTCTCTCCGGCTTGGACCCCGGAGCGGTCTTACCTCACCGGTAGAAAAGGGAGGGAAATTGTAATGGAGCATAAACGATTTTGTCCCCTCCCCATAAATTGCATCAACAATTTGCTCATCACTCTTTGTGCCAAGTGTGGTAACAGCAAGACTCTGGGTCTGCCCCCGGGTAAACAGCGCCGAACCATGTGTCCTGGGCAGAATTCCGATTTCACAAGTAATCTGCCTGATATCCTTTAACCCCCTGCCATCGAGCCTCCTCTTCTCATTTATTACCATCTGCCGCATCCGCTCCCGCAGAATTTCATCTACTACATATCTTATCTTAATCTCAATATTTTCGTCTTTTTTATCAACCATCCTTTCGGCAACCGCCTTCACCAGTTCATAGACTGCCTCTTCCCGCGCCTTCTTTTCCTTAAAGATAAAGACTTGATTTATCTCCTCACCCAGCGCAGATTTTATCTCCAGACTCAGTTGTTCATCAACAAATGGCGTGTTGATATCTAACTTCTCCTTCCCTACCGCCTCCCGCATCTTTTCTTCAATCTCGGTAATCCGGGCAATCTCTTTCTGGGCAAATCTTATCGCCTCAATCACCTCCTCTTCCGTTGCCTCCCTGGCTCCCCCTTCAATCATTACAACTGAGTCCTTTGTCCCGGCAACGACAAGGTTCAGTTTACAATTCTCCTGCTCTTCTAAACTGGGATTAACTATGTAGTCTTTACCAGAAAGACCAATTTTCACGGCGGCAATTGGAATAGTAAATGGAATTTCAGAAAGCAACAAGGCGGTTGCGGCGCCAGTGATACCAAGTGTATCACCCTCGTGTTCCACATCGGATGACAAAAGATAGGCGATGATTTGCACCTCATTTCGGAAGTTTTTAGGGAATAATGGTCTCAAGGGACGGTCGATGAGTCTTGAGGAGAGTATTTCGTTATCTGAGGGCCTTGTCTCGCGTTTAATAAATCCCCCCGGAATCTTTCCCGCCGCAAATGAGAGTTCCCGATACTCTACCGTCAGGGGTAAAAAATCTATATTCTCATCTGGTTCGGGCTGGAAATTTACACAGACCAGCACTACCGTATCTCCGTAGGAGACTAGCACCTCGCCCGCCGACTGTTTTGCCAGACGACCGGTCTCTAAACGGAGCACCTTCTCACCGACCTTTAATTCTCCAGAATACAAATTACCTTCTCAAGCCCAACTCTTCAATAATCTTTAAATATTTTGTCCTATCTTTTCTTATTAGGTAGTTAAGATGGCGCCTCCGGTCATTCACCATCTTAATCAATCCCTGACGGGAATGTTTGTCTTTGGGAAATATCTTAAGGTGCTCAGTTAGATTCTTTATTCTCTCCGTAAGAATAGCAATCTGAACCTCTGGAGAACCGGTATCCTTCTCATGCCGCTTATAGGTGTTTATCAACTCCCTCTTTCTTTCTTTTGTCAAGGCCATCTCTATCTCTCCTTTCCGAACAATTCAATTATATCTACTTTTTATCCCCTGTCAATCCCTGATGCCGGGAGCCGGACTTGAACCGGCACTCCCCTTGCGGGGAAGCGGATTTTAAGTCCGCTACGTCTACCAATTCCATCATCCCGGCCGAAGCACAATAAAATTATTATATCCAAAAATGGTTATCTGTCAATTATTACCCTCTTTATCTGAAAATGGTGTGCTTTTCAATTATGCCGGCGGCACCAATCCCAGCCATGGAATTATATAACATCATAGTTGACTTTTGGGAAAAATTGTTTAATATATCCTATGAAGTTGCCAAAGGGGAGGCCAATCTTAGAGAATACCCGTCTGGAATTTATCAATCTGGACAATGTCCTTTTGGCATCAAAGCGGGAAAGGGCACACCGCATCTCAGGCTATATTTCAATAATCTATCCTGATGTTGAGGAATTGATCTTCTTAAGGCAGGGTGAGCCATTCAATGCTGCCCGTTTGAGCCCAAAAGAAAGGATAATTATTCCGATAGTTGAGGTAATTGATAAGGCAAAGAAGGCCACCTCCGGAATCCTCTCGGAATATGCAACCGATGAGATTCTATTAAATATGATTATCACCACAATCGTGACACAGCCAATAAAGGGAAACGTAGATACCAGTCGTATCCAGCCCAAGGTCCTGATAGATAAATTAAAGTCAACAAAGTTCAGCGGTTTTATCTGGATAATATCGGGTATTGAGGAATCGTTTCTTCCCTTCAAAGATGGAGAAATACCGGGTTTTTATCTGGCCGGAAGCGCGGAAAAGATTCAAGATGAAAAGATAACACTCAATTATTTAACAAAACCCAACACGACCATTTCAATCTTCGACCGTATTGAAACAGGTATGCCGGAACAAGCAACCCCGGCTCAGGTTGAGATGTTCTGCAAGATCTTTTCATCACTGATAAAGAATTATTCCATACCTCTGGGACCAACAATGGTCTTAAAGACGGTAATGCTTGCAAAATCAACAGCCCAGAAAGAACACCCCTTCATCGCCGACATTCATATTGATTCTGATCTGAGTGTGAGTGCAAAATTAGTAATAGAACCTAAAATCCTTACCAGGGGTATGGCAAGGTGGTTTGACCTCATCTTTGAATCATTTTCAACTCTCTTGGGAAACGAAAGTGCAAACATTGCCAGAAAAGTTTTGAATGATTACCGCTTCGCGTTGATGTCCTTGAACTTCTTTGATTATACAAAACTGAAACTTTAATGTCTTTATATTTAGTTGCCACCCCCATTGGCAACCTGCAGGATATAACCCTGAGGGCACTACAGATTCTAAAATCCGTAGATATAATTGCCTGTGAAGACACAAGACGCACCCAAATTCTTCTTAAGGAATATAATATCCACAAGCAATTAATATCTTACTATGATAAGAATGAAAAGAGGCGCATACCTTTACTTATCCGTTTATTAAAAGAAGGTAAGGATATTGCATTAATCTCCAATGCCGGCACCCCCCTTATCTCCGACCCTGGTTTTCTCCTTGTGCGCGAGGCAATAAAGGAGAATATCAATGTCTCGGCCATACCCGGTCCTTCCGCGGTAACAACTGCGCTTGTGCTCTCCAATCTACCAATGCACCGATTCATCTTTGAAGGATTCCTCCCTAAAAAGACTGGTAAGCGCCGGAAGATTCTTTCCTCACTTAAAAATGAGCCCCGCACAACAATAATCTTTGAGTCACCACAGCGAATTAAGAGACTCCTTAGGGAGTTCTTAGAAATCTTAGGTGACCGAAACATTGCAATTGCCCAGGAAGTGACTAAATATCATGAAAAGGTCTACCGGGGTAAGGTAAGTGAAGTCCTCTCTCAACTAAAAGGGTGCAAGGGAGAATTTACAATTGTCCTGGAGGGTTGCCATTAAAGGGCTCTTTAAATTAAGATGGGGCTAATAATGGATAAAATCAAGGACCTGGGGAAGAGGCTCTTTGTCATTCCCCTTGTGGATGTAATCCTTCAATTAAATATTCACCCCAATTTTATTACCCTTTTCAGCCTCTCCTTCTCTCTGCTTGTCTTCCTTACCTACCAGCGGGGAATCTTCTGGGTGTCGGGAATATTACTCCTTTTGGGCAGTATGTGTGATACCCTTGACGGTGAGATAGCCCGGCGAACCGACCAGATATCAATATTCGGTGGGTTTTTAGATTCAACGATTGATAGGATAAATGAGTTTGCTATCTATTCGGGCCTCTTTTTCTATTATTATAATCGTTTACCCTATGTAACCTTCTGGATTCTTTTTGCCCTTTTTGGTTCATTGATGGTAAGTTATACAAGGGCAAGGGCGGAAGGGCTGGGAATCTCCCCCCGCGTAGGAATCTTTGAAAGATTTGTGCGGTTAGCATTTCTAATTATCGGCTCTTTTTTGGGTCCCAAGTTGATGGTATATTCGCTGGTAATCATTGCCATAGGGTCATTGCAGACAACAATTGTTAGAATTTTATTCGTATATCAAAAATCAAATAAAAGATGAAAAGGACTGAGCGGGTCATACTCGTTGGAGTTGGCGATGCAAAGAAGAGACGGTGGGAGTTGATCCAGTCTATTGAGGAACTTGCCAATCTAACGCAGACGGCAGGCGGTGAGGTGGTTGAAAGCTATATCCAGATTCAACATAAATATAATCCCGCCACTTTAATTGGAAGAGGTAAGGCACAGGAACTCGCTCAAATTGTAAAGAAATTTGGTATTGACCTTCTAATTTTTGATACCGAATTGACTGCCGCCCAGATAAGAAACATAGAAGAGATCACCGGTGTCAGAACCATTGACCGAACCACCTTAATCCTTGATATATTTGCCAAACACGCCCGAACAAAAGAGGCAAAATTACAGGTAGAACTGGCACAACTTGAATATCGCCTGCCAAGACTGGTCGGTCTGGGTCTTGAACTATCCCGGCTCGGGGGGGGAATTGGAACAAGAGGACCGGGAGAGAAAAAATTGGAAGTGGACCGCCGGCGAATAAAGGATAGGATATCGGTCTTAAAAGATGAATTGAAAAAGATTGAATGTTCAAAACAGGTTCAGCGCAAGAGGCGAATGAATTTCTTTAAAATCTGTGTGGTTGGCTACACCAATGCCGGTAAATCATCACTCGTCAATGCCCTGACCAGAGGGAATCTTTTGACTGCCGAATATCTCTTTTCAACCCTGGATTCAAACACCTCCCTCTTATTCATCGAACCAAATTATAAGGTCTTGATCAGCGATACCGTAGGGTTCCTGAAAGACTTACCCCATGGTTTAATCGCCTCATTCCACGCCACCCTCGCTGAGGTTCGTGAGGCAGATGTCTTAATTCACATTGTTGATGCTACAGATGAAAATATTGAGGCGAAGATGATTACTGTTGAAGGCGTCCTAAATGAAATAAAGGCGGGAGACAAACCGAGACTGCTCGTTTTTAATAAGATTGACCGTCTGCTTATCTCCCAAAGGGAACGGCTGAGTGAAAAATACCCGGATGCATTATTCATTTCGGCAAAGGAAGGGACGGGAATCAAGGAATTAAAAGGGCGCTTAAGGAATTATCTTACGGTCTCTTGACCCGCTTTTATGCGCCTTGATCTATTCTTAAAAAAGACATTAATTGTAAAAAGGCGTGGTGATACCAAAAAACTTTGCAAGATTGGTCTGGTGAAGGTTAATGGAACCATTGCCAAACCGGCTAAGGAAGTAAAGGTAGGCGATATAATAGAGATTGAGACAATAAAGGGAGTGAATAGATATCGCATAATAATGTTACCCGCGGGAAATGTAAAAAAGGATGAGGGGAGAATGTATTATGAAATAATTATCTGAAAGATATATGAAGATTGGGATAACCATTGGCGACCCAGCCGGAATTGGACCGGAGTTAGTCCTGAAATCCTTGAGCAATTTCAAGACGAATTTTCTGGTCTTCGGTAATACAAAGATCTTGCAAAAGACGGCAAAGGACCTTGGTTTAGAAAAAAATTTTAAACTGCTCCGAAACCGCATTATTGATTGCGGAGAAGAGACTAATTTCTCCTATGGAAAACCAGATAAAAGGACAGCAAGGATTGCAATAGATTCCCTTGATTATGCCCTGCGGTCAGACCTTGACATCCTTATTACGGCCCCAATCGTCAAATCGGTAATAAAGGAATTGAGACCGGAATTCATTGGGCAGACCGAATACCTCGCCCAATTTTATGGAATCAAAAAATTTGCAATGGTAGGAATTGTAGGAAAAAAGAGGATTATGCTTCTTACCACCCATCTGCCCCTTGTTGATGTCTTTAAGTTCATCAAACCCAGAAATATTTCGGAAAAAATCTGCCTTTTATACCGCGGCTTAAGGGAATATTTCAGGATAAAAAATCCCAGGATAGGAGTTGCCGCCCTAAATCCCCATGGTTTTGAATTCACTAAGGGAGAAGAAGAAAAAATCTTGAAAGGGATTATGCTTGCCCGAAAGGAGGGGATTGAGGCAGCGGGTCCCCTGCCTGCGGATTCTATCTTCAACCATAATTTTGATGGGTTTCTATCCATCTATCACGATCAGGCATTCGTATATTTAAAATCAAAACCGGGTGGTGTTAACTGGACTATGGGACTACCCATTATAAGACTCTCACCGCTTTATGGTGCCGCCCTTGACATTGCCGGGAGGAATCAGGCCGAGGTCCTGGGTATGGTAAATGCGCTAAGATCAGGAATTAAGATGTTCAGGAACAGACTGGAGGTAATAGATGCTAAAAATAAAGGTTAATTGGTTATTATTTGGTTTGTATCCATTCCTATTAGTCATCTGCGCCCGCAAAATAGAAATCCAGGATACGGCTGAGATGATTAAAAAGGGAGATTATCAGCGGGCGATAAAAGAATTAAATAAGATCATAAAGACCGATTCATTAAATCCCCTTGTGCATTATAACCTCTCCCTTGCCTATGCGGGACTGGATTCGCTTGTAAATGCAAGTTACCACTTCCTAAAATTAGTGGAAATGAATTCGGATTTAAAAGATGGCTTAGAATTGAAATTGAAGATTACAAGTTTGCTCAGGATGGAACCGTATCCGATAAGTCCAATTCCAATGGGTAGAATGAATCAATTCAAGGGTTCACCGGGACCGGATAACGAATTGATTGCGGTTGCGGCGGCAAGACTTGACCGGGCTGATATCTATCTTGTAAAACTTGATGGAACAATCGTAAAAAAGATTACCCGGGCCGGAATGAACACCGACCCTGCATTCTCACCGCTGGGTGATAGGATTGCCTTTGTCTCTGACGCTGATGGAGACGAGGAAATCTTTTTGTATGATATTAAAACCGACTCCACAATAAAATTAACAAACAACAATTATACTGATTTCTCACCATCCTTCTCTCCCAATGGTAGGGAGATTGTATATGTATCAGACCGTGATAAAAACTGGGAGATATACAAAATCAATCTTGAAAATAGATTTGCCTTGAGATTAACAAATAATAAGTTCTGGGATGGATTCCCTTCTTATACACCGGATGGTAAGTTTATTCTCTTTTCCTCGAAAAGGGATGGCAGTGATGATATCTATATTATGAAATCCGACGGAACTGGTGAGCAGGTGCTATATGCCACAAAATTTGATGAAACAGACCCCCATCTAATCGGTGATAATCTCATCTTCCGCTCAAACCGGGATGGAGAATTTGAAATCTATCAATATAATATCAAGACCAGGACCCTGCTCCGTCTAACCTATAATGAGCTACCCGATTGGAACCCGCGGATTACCCTGGATGGCACAAAGATTCTGGCCTCAAGAAGGGTAAAGAATTACTGGCAACTCTTCTTCATCAACCTCTCGGCATCAATTCCGGCGGAAGTGATTGTTCAAAAAATTTACAGGGAAGGCATTTTACACAAATAAAAAAGGAATATCCAGCAAGGGATTCCACCCCCTTGAGACCCCCTTCGGATTGGAATAATCCACCACGTAATAGCGCGGACTCTCCCTTTGGGATTGACCGCACCCTGCCTACGCCAGGCATGCTTGGGCGGTTATGACACCACAAGTGGTGTCACTCCAATAGCTTCGTAGCATATTCTAAAACATAATCAGGGGCTAAAGCCCCTGAAACCCCAACCCTCACCCTCCCCTCTCCCTTGAAAAGGGAGAAGATAAGCTTGAGGGTTCCATTAGAATTTTTGAAATTCCTATTACCTAAAACTTACCTTTTACGCACAGGTAAGGGGCTTACCCTTTTAAAAAGAGAGATTTGCTGGATTACCCTTTAGTAATCTACTCTTTCTTCTCGGGGGATTCCTCAGGTTCTGCCTTCTGCACCTTGATGATTTCACCCAGTGGAAATTTATCCGGTGCTGGTTTCCAATCTTCTTTCTTCTTTATTGCGGGTTTAAATTCCTTTTCCGAGAGAATTATCCGCCGCAATTTGGTATTGTACTTCTTGACCGTTAATTCAATCTCCTCACCTATGTTATATAAGTCTTTCAACTTCTTGCCGCGTCGTTCAAGGTATTTCAGAGGAATAAACTCTTCCAGCCCACCTTCAAGCGTAACCCTCAGCCCTTTTTGACTGATTATATCACTCACCTTTCCTGTAACCTTTGAATCCTCAGGGTATTTTTCCATAAATTTAACAAATGGGTCTTCCTGGAGGTGTTTAATACTCAATGATATCTTGCGATTCTTACGGTCAATCGCTCTAATCACTGCCTCAACCTTCTGCCCCTTCTTCAGATAGTCAGATGCCTTCTTTACCTTCTTCTCCCAGAAGAAGTCATTGATATGAATCAATCCGTCTATTCCGTCGGGTAATCGGACAAATGCCCCGAAGTCCTTTAAATTCGTCACCTTAACCGTCACCTTCTGACCGATCTGATAATTCTCGTCCACCACCGACCAGGGGTCGGGTTGAGTCTGTTTCATCCCTAAATAAATCCTCCTCTCATCTCGGTCCACAGAGAGAACAATCGCCTCAACGACATCCCCTATTTCTACAACTTCCTTAGGTTCTTTAACATCCTTTGACCAGGACATCTCTGAGATATGGACAAAACCCTCCACATCCTTCTCCAGTTCCACAAATGCTCCGTTGTCGGTAAGTTTCACAACCTTTCCTTTCACTCTGGTTCCTGATGGATACCTCTTTTCAATCGCCTCCCAGGGATGGGGTAATAACTGTTTTAAGCCAACCGAAATTCGCCCAGTTGTTTTGTCCATAGATAAGACCTTAACTTTTATCTGGTCGTTTACCTTTACTGCCTCACCCGGATGGGTCAACTTTGTCCAGGACATATCACTGATATGCAACAGCGCATCAACCCCGCCAATGTCAACAAATGCCCCATAATCAGTAAGATTACGCACCGACCCACTAATAACATCCCCCACCTTAATCCTGCTGAAGATTCTTTTTCTATTCTCCTCCTGTTCTACCTCAGCAGCAAGTTTCCTTGAGACAACTATGTTCTTACGAGCAATATTTATCTTTACAATCTTCACCCCTATGGTCTGTCCAATAACTGAATCCGGGTTTGTCTGAGGTCTTATCTCTATCTGGGAACTGGGCAGGAATGCATCTACGCCTAACAAATCTACGGTAAATCCACCTTTTATCCTTTTTCTTATTGTGGCGCGCTCAATCTCCCCGTTCTCATAGAGTCTTTTAATCTTATCCCAGGCAAGTTGAAAATCTGCCTTCTTTTTGGAGATAACTGGAAATCCTTCACGATTTTCAAAGGCCTCAAGGAAGACATACACCTCCCTACCCTCAACTGCCTCCTCGGGTGAGGCAAACTCATCAAAGGAAAGAAATCCCTCAGCCTTCAACCCAAGGTTCAGAAGCACACCGTTTTTTGTGCGCTTTACAATTGTTGCCTTTATTATCTCACCCTCTTTAGGGGTGACATAGTGCCTCTGCAATAAATTGTTAAGTTCCTCTTCAGAATAATCTTTCATTCAATGAGTCCTCCTTGAAATGGTTTTGCCATCTCGCCCATATTATAATTAAATCTTTATGATTGTCAAGGCTTTGCTGCCCTGTTGAATAATTGTTTTTTACGCCCCCTTATACTATTTTCGGGTAATAGGAACTTGAAAAATTCCTATTACCTGATAATGAAGTTTTTCATATAGATGAAAGCACGCTAGTAGCTGCTCTAACAAAGAATTTATGAGGGGTAAATGTAAAATTATTCAACAAAACAAGGATTTGACTTTTGTTAAATTCTGGCTATAATTAGTAAGAGGAATTTTTGTATAGGAATTTGAAAAATTCCTATACAATATAATGAATTTTTCATTATAGAAAAAATATGGACAAGATACATCAGGGATTTCCGATCGCCGAGGGAGGGTGCCAACTATAAGATGGAGCATCGCTGGGGGTTTCAGGGGTTCTCCCCTGATGTATCTTGAGGTAATAGGAATTTCAAAAATTCTAATGGAACCCTCAAGTGTATCCTCTCCCTT
>CBFGJQ010000414.1:0-10093 GCA_965649095.1 Caldifarciminota bacterium
AGTGATTAAAAGGCAGAATCACAATGTCCAAAGGACTTTAGGGGTTTCAGGGGCTTTAGCCCCTGATTATGTTCCGAGACCTCACTGAATTAAAGAATCTGCGCGAGCAGTTAATCCATTCAGAAAAACTTGTAGTGATGGGGCAACTTGCAGCGGGTGTAGCACATGAAATAAATAATCCCATAAATGGAATAATCAACTACATTCATCTTTTTCTGAAGCGAATCGAGGAAAATCGGATTGACTCAGAAGTATGGAGAAAGGAGTTAAAGATAATAGAGCGGGAGACGATGCGGATTGGTAGGTTAGTCAGGAATCTTTTAAATTTTGCCAAAAAAACCGAATTGGAACTGACAAAGATACGACTGGACCGCCTCATTGATGAGACACTGCCGTTATTAGAAGACCAATTTTTATTAAAAAATATTGTTGTAAATAAAAAATATGACGAAGGTATTCCGGAGATACTCGGCGACTTCAATCAGATACAGCAGGTTGTTATCAATTTGATTATGAATGCTATCCAGGCGGTTGAGAGAAATGGGGTAATTGAAATTGCATTAACTGCCGAAGGGGTAAAGGGGAGTGAATGTTTTGTTGTTTTGAGTATTATCGATAATGGTGTTGGCATACCTGAGGAGGATTTAAACAAGGTCTTTGACCCATTTTATACAACAAAGACCAAAGACAAAGGTGGTATTGGACTTGGATTAACTATTGTCCAGCAGATAGTGAATGCCCACCACGGCAGAATTGCAATTAAGAGCAAAGTGGGTGAAGGCACAGCCGTTTCCGTGCGACTCCCAACGATTTAATCATCTCCCAATAAAAGACCCAGTAAATTTACAGCTTAACCAATTGTTATCCTCTGTGGGAGCGGTTTCCTAACCGCGACTATGGCATATCCGGTTTTTATTTACGGCTTGACTTCGCCCGAAAATTAAATATAATATTCCACCTTAAAAGGAGCCTTAAATATGAAAAGGATTGGTGTCTTTATCTGCCACTGTGGAATTAATATTGCCAAGACTGTTGATGTTGAGGCACTCACTGAAGAAATAAAGAAATATCCCGGTGTTGTCCATGCGGAAAATTATAAATATATGTGCTCGGACCCTGGACAACATCTCATCGTTGATGCAATAAAAAACAAAAATCTTGACGCAATTATTGTTGCCTCCTGTTCACCAACCTTGCACGAGAATACCTTTAGAAATGCCACTGAGCGTGGTGGATTAAATCGTTATGTTTGCGAGATGGCAAATATTCGTGAACAGTGCAGTTGGGTGCATGAGGAAAGAAGTGTTGCGACTCGGAAAGCGGGTGACATTATTAAGACGATGATTGAAAAGGTACGGTTTGACGAATCCTTAGAACCCATCTTTGTTGATGTGACAAAGAGGGCACTGGTAATCGGCGGTGGTATTGCCGGGATCCAGGCCGCATTAGATATTGCCAATGCCGGGATTGAAACCATTTTAGTTGAACGTTCACCATCTATTGGCGGCAGGATGGCACAACTCTCAGAGACATTTCCAACCCTTGACTGTTCTCAGTGCATTATGACACCAAAGATGGTGGAGGTTGCCCAGAATAAGAATATTAAACTATTGACCTATAGCGAGATTGAAGAGGTAAGTGGCACAGTAGGCAATTTCAAAGTAAAGATAAGGCAGAAATCTCCCTATGTTGATTGGGAAAAGTGTAATGGGTGTGGTGAGTGTGCCCAGGTATGCCCTGTTTCTATCCCAAATAGTTTTGATGAGAATCTCAGTAAGAGGGGGGCAATATATAAGCCCTTTCCCCAGTCAGTTCCTAATCGATTTACTATTACAAAACTTGGCCATCCTCCCTGCCGGTCTGCCTGTCCTGCCGGTGTAAATGCCCAGGGTTATATTGCCTTAATCCGGGCAGGTAAATATAAAGAGGCACTGGAACTTGAGCGGAGCGCTAACCCCTTTGCCAGTGTCTGCGGCAGGGTATGCACCCATCCTTGTGAAAAGGAATGTGCAAGAAAGGATGTTGATGCGCCTATTTCTATTGCATCTTTGAAGAGGTTTATCGCTGACTATGGAGACTATCCGTTAACGCAGAGAAAACCAACTGGTGAAAGGGTTGCGGTCGTTGGTTCAGGTCCGGCCGGGCTTGCCTGTGCATATTTCTTGGCAAGAAAGAATTATCAAGTAACAGTATATGAAGCAGAGGATGTTATTGGTGGATTATTATACTGGGGAATCCCGGAGTTTCGTTTACCAAAGGATGAACTAAAAAAAGATATTGATTATATAAAATCATATGGTGTGGATATAAAGACAGGTATAGGTGTTGGAAAGGATATCACACTTGAACAATTGCAAAAAGAGAATAAGGCAGTATTCCTTGCGACCGGTGCACCTGAAGAATTGAAATTGAATATTGAGGGCGAGGACCTCACCGGTGTCTTTCACTGTGTTAGTTTCTTAAAAGAGGTCAATCTTGGAAGAAAAATCTCCCTTGGTAAGAATGTTGTAGTAATCGGTGGTGGGAATGCCGCCATTGATTCAGCAAGGGTTGCCAGGAGATTGGGTAGTGATGTTACAATCCTGTATCGCCGTTCAAGGAAAGAGATGCCAGCAAATCCCTGGGAGGTTGAAGAGGCAATAAAAGAAGGAGTGAAGATAGAATTCCTTGTCGCACCAAACAGGATTATTGGGAAAGATAGGGTAGAGGGGATTGAATGTATTAGAATGGAACTTGGTGCACCCGATGCCTCAGGCAGGAGGAGGCCGATACCTATTCCCGGAAGTGAATTTAGGATTCCAGTAGATGGGGTCATCGTTGCCATCTCCCAGAAACCGGTGGTTGATTGGCTTGGCGATGGATTTGAATTTACAAGATGGGGAACCCTGAAGGTTGACCCGGAGACATTGATGACAAATGTCCAAGGAGTCTTTGCGGGAGGTGATTTGGTCTCCGGACCTGCCACCGTGATTGAGGCAGTGGCAGCCGGAAAAAAGGCAGCGGAGAGTATAGATGCATTCATAACCGGAGTAAAATTTGAACATAAAAATTGGCCGGTTGCCCGTCCCGATGCTGAGAAATTGAAGTCAGTTCCAAAGAAGGGAAGGGCTGAGATGCCCAAAATCGGCATTGAGGATAGAAAGGGATTTAAAGAAGTTGAACTCGGCTTTGATGAGAAAGCGGCAAAAGAAGAGGCAGAGCGTTGTCTCAACTGCGCAATCTGTAGTGAATGTTTGGAATGTGAAAGGGTCTGTGAGCCAAAGGCAATAAATCATAATTTAGAAGATAGAATCGTTGAATTTGACATTGGTGCAATCGTTGTGGCAACCGGTTATGATATCTATGAGCCAGAAAGGCTAAAAGAGTATGGTTATGGAACAAGTCCGGATATAATTACTTCTCTCCAATTTGAAAGGATTTTATCCGCAACCGGTCCAACCGGTGGTGAGGTGCGCAGGCCTTCTGATGGCAAGGTTCCCAAACGGGTAGTGTTCATCCAGTGTGCAGGCTCAAGGGATAAAGAGAACCATCTTGAATACTGTTCAAAGATCTGCTGTATGTACACTGCAAAACATGCAATTTTATATAAGCATCGCGTCCATGATGGTGAACCAATAATCTTCTACATTGATGTGCGCACAGCGGGTAAGGGATTTGAAGAATTTTATAATCGGGCAACTGATGAAGGGGCGATATATATCCGGGGTAAGGTCTCAAAGGTCTATCCGGAGAATGGAAGACTTATTGTGCTTGGTGCCGATACCCTGCTTGGTAAAAAGATAGAGGTTGAGGCCGATATGGTCGTCCTGGCGATGGGGATGGTGCCGACAAGAAACAACGAAGAGTTTGTGCGTAAATTGAAAATCCAGTGTGATGCAAATCAATTCCTCACCGAATCACACCCAAAGTTGCGACCGGTTGAAACCAATACCCTGGGTATTTATATTGCGGGTGCTGCCCAAGGACCAAAGGATATTCCCGAGACCGTTGCCCAGGCATCTGGAGCAGCAAGCAAGGCAATCGGAATCCTTGCCCAGCCCCAGATAATGTTTGAGCCCTTGATTGCCAGTGTTGATGAGGAGTTATGCGCAGGTTGTGGTATCTGTGTGAGCGCCTGCCCATTCAATGCAAGGGAGATGGACAAGACAAAGAATATTGCCCGGGTCATTGATTCCTTGTGTCAGGGCTGTGGCGCCTGTTGTGCAGCCTGTCCAAGCGGTGCATCGCAGTTAAGAAATCTTAAAGACAAAACTGTTATGCAGATGGTTCTGGCGGCGATACAAAAATAAGGATTATGGCAAGGATAATTAAAAAAATAGAGATTGATGGTAAGAGATTGAATGGATTATTTGATACCGGTTCAATGAATACCTACATCACAAAAAGATTTGCCCCTGCTATTTGCATTCCTTTGGATTATCCATTTCGGGTTGGACTTGGCAGCGAGAAAAAAGAGATAACCGAAGGTTGCTTCCTTAATGGAAAGATTGAAGGATTGGGATTTTCTACTGATGCATATATAGTTGGGAGATATTGGTATAATTGACGGCAAAGAGATAGATGCAATTATTGGTGCAAGGACAATGGAAGGCTGGGAGATAAGACTTGGCCCAAAGACCGGCGAACTTGACCTTTGGGGACTAAAAAGAAGGGAATTTACTGAGACCCCTCACCCTTCCCTCTCCCTTGAATGGAGAGGATAGAGGTGAGAGTGAGAGGAGATATATGAAGTTCTGGCGCAGACCACTTGATGCGGATAAGATAAAAGTTCCGCAAGGTGAAATCCATATAATAAAAGACCGCTGCAAGGGTTGTGGATTTTGTGTAGAATTCTGCCCGAAAAAGGTGCTTGAATTATCAAGTGAATTTAATATAAAGGGCTACCATCCGCCTTATGTGAAGAATCCCGACGAATGTCGGGAGTGCCACCTCTGCGAAATCATCTGCCCTGAGTTTGCAATATATGTAACCCTGGGTAAAGAGAGGACGGTTGCTGAGATTCTTGATAAAAAGGGTGGATAAGAAATGGCAGTCATTGAAAAGAGGATAAAACTTAGAGGTTCAAAAGGCGCGGTTGAGGTTACGGCAATATTTGATTCTGGTGCGACTTATTCCTGCATCCATCCTGAACTTGCAAAGAAATTGGGCCGACTTGAATCATTACCAGAACCAAAATATTCTGAAACGGCAAAGGAGAATGTCCGTGCAACGGCAAAAAAAGAGGATAACCCTTGACTTCAACCTTGATGGATATACATTCAGTGATGAATTTATGGTTATCTCTAAACTTGCTGACCAGGTAATCATTGGTGCTGCAACACTACAAAAGTGGCGTTTAAAATTTGACTTTGAAAACGATGATATTATAATTGACTCAAGGGTCACAAAACTGCGTCTGTTGTAAGAAAAATAAGGAAAAGGAGGTCTATGAAGGCAGACCCTAAAGGGGTTTTGACCGGTGCCCATTATCTTGATGGTGATTATGCGGCAGCCGAGGGTGCACTTGCTGCAGGTTGTAGATTTTTTGCCGGATATCCAATAACACCTTCAACCGAGGTTGCCGAAAGAATTGCTCAGAGATTTCCTGAGGTTGGCGGGGTATTCATCCAGATGGAGGATGAGATTGCATCTTCCATTGCAATCCTCGGTGCTGCCTGGGCAGGTAAGAAATCTATGACTGTGACTTCGGGCCCTGGTTTTTCTTTAATGCAGGAACACTTTGGACTCGCGGCAATGCTTGAGACACCCTGTGTGATTGTGGATGTCCAGCGGGGTGGCCCATCTACCGGATTACCAACCCTCACCGGTCAGGCCGATATGATGCAGGTGAGATGGGGCTCGCATGGTGATTATGAGATAATTGCCCTTTCACCAAATTCTCCTCAGGAGTGTTTTGATTTTACAATTGATTGTTTCAACCTCTCTGAACAGTATCGGGTTCCGGTATTTTTGATGATGGATGAGTGTGTTGGACATATGACTGAAAAGGTAGTCATTCCCAAACCAGAGGATATTGAACTCGTTGAAAGGCGCTGGTATGACGGACCAAAGGATGCCTATTTACCATTCAAGCCCGATGAGGATTTAGTGCCCAAGATGGTCAAGGCAGGTGATGGATATAGATTCCATGTTACCGGTTTGACCCATGATGAGCGCGGCTATCCAGTTATGAACTGGCAGGCACAGGAAAAATTGGTGCGTCGGCTCGTAGAGAAGATTCGCAAGAATGCGGATAAGATAGTCCGCTTTGAAGAAGAGGAGACCGATAGTGCAGATGTTGTAGTTGTCTCTTATGGAATTTCAAGTCGGGTCGCCTACAAGGCGATTGCGGATGCCCGTAGACAGGGAATAAGAGTAGGATTTTTGAGACTGATTGTGGTCTGGCCATTTCCGGAGAAGAGAATCTTTGAACTTGCCAGCAGGGTGAAGGCTTTAATAACAGTGGAGATAAACTATGGGCAGATTGCCCTGGAAGTGGAAAGATGTGCGAAGGGTAGATGTAAGACATTACTTGTCCCCCATGGTGGCGGTTGGGTCCACAATCCGGATGATATATTGAATGCAATAAAGGAGGGTTTGAAATGAGTGAGATAACAACCGACACGCAATCAATAACTCAGACTACTTCCGGCCATCCCAAAGAGGGTTTGCTCAGGATGGACCGTATGCCCCATATCTGGTGCCCCAGTTGTGGCATAGGTCCGACATTGAGCGCATTTTTGATTGCCCTTGAGAAATCCAATCTCAATTTAGATAAGGTTGCAGTGGTCTCCGGTATCGGCTGCACAGGAAGGGTGGCGGGCTATGTGAAACTTGACTCTTTCCACACAACCCATGGCAGACCAATTCCTTTTGCAACAGGTTTGAAGCTTGCCAATCCCGAATTAAAAGTTGTGGTATTCTCGGGTGATGGCGACCTCGTTGCAATCGGTGGCAACCACTTAATCCATGCGGCAAGGAGGAATATGGATATTGTGGTTATCTGTGTAAATAATTTCATCTATGGAATGACCGGAGGGCAGGTTGCAGCAACGACACCCGAGACTGCAATCTGCTCAACGAGCCCTTATGGGAATTTTGAAACTCCCTTCAACCTGCCCCAACTTATGGATACCTGCGGTGCAGTCTATGTCGCACGCTATACTGCGCTTGACATAAGGCGACTTTCCAATGCCATCCTTGAGGCATTCAATAAAAAAGGATTCTCTTTTGTTGAAGTGATTGCGCCCTGTGCAACACTGTATGCACGTTTAAATCGTCTTGGCACGGGACTTGATATCTTAAAGTACTACCATGATAATAGCATAATAAAGCACAACGCTGACCCCCGAGAACTTGAGATAAAATTCCAGGGACCGATCATCGTCGGTAAGTTTGTTGACCGGGAAAGGCCGACATTTATTGAGGCAATGAATCAACGATTCAAAACTGTCCTGGGTGATAAATACCAGTTATACGGAATGGTTGATGAATGTAAACCCGATTCAGCACTTGAAGGGGGATAATGGCTCATTATGACACATCCCTTTTAGATAGGATACTTTTAGAAAAGGATAAGAGATTAGAGAAGGAGAGGCAAAGGCTCTTATCTACTACAAAGAATGTCTTAATCGCAATAAAAAAGCGATACAAAATAAAATCTGCTTATATCCTCGGTTCACTCCTTAAAAAGAGATGGAGCGAATCTTCTGATGTTGATGTTGCAGTTTCTGGGGCATCTGAATATATCCTTGACATTATGAAAGAATTGGAGGATGCTACAAAAAGAGAAGTGGATGTCATCGACATAGACCATCATCCATTTCCGGAAATCATTAAGGCAAGAGGCAAGCGAATATATGGACAAAAATAGATTTCTCCTGTTAAAGGCTGATATAAATAATCAGATGAAGATTATAGACGAAATCTATGAGAAGATTCAAAAGAGAAGGGCAAATTATAAAGAAAGTGATGTCGGTGTAGAAAGTATGGCATACCAGCTTCATAATCTTTATGGTGCATATGAAGAATTGTTTGAGATTGTTGCCGATTACTTTGAGAATGAAATTAAAGGAACAAAATACCACTCCAATTTATTGCAAAGAATGAAGACAGAAATTGAAGGAATTAGACCACGGTTGATTTCTAATGGGTTATTTTGGTTATTTGATGAATTGAGGAGATTCCGGCATCTATTCAGGCATGCATATAATATGGAGTTAGACCCCGAGCGGATAGAAAAGATATTAAATATCTCTTCACAGATTCGTAATAAGTTTAATGGAGAATTAGAAAATTTTTTAAAAACTCTCTGTGAATAAGTTGGGAGGTTTTGATGGCTCCTTTACTTGAAATTCGCTTTTCTGGTTACGGTGGTCAGGGTATAATAAAGAGCGGCTATATCGTTGGTAAGGCCGCCTCAATATTTGACAATAAACATGCCACAATGACCCAGTCATTTGGCCCTGAGGCAAGGGGAAGTGCCTGCAGTGCCCAGTTATTGGTATCGGAAGATAGAATCCTTTATCCCTATCTTACAAAACCACAGATTCTTGTCGCGATGTCCCGCGAGGCTTATGAAAAGTTCGAGCCTGAATTAGCGGAAGACGGTATTTTGATTGTTGATGAAGACCTGGTAAAGCCAAAACCACCAAGAGGTCAGATAAAGATTTATTCAGTTCCCGCCACGAGGATTGCTGAAAAACTTGGCAACAGAATTGTTGCCAATATTGTAATGCTCGGATTTTTCACGGCCGTAACGAATGTCGTCAGTTATCAGGCGATGAAGGATGCAATCCCGGGTTCGGTTCCAGACAAGGCACTGCCTTTAAACTTACAGGCATTTGAAGAAGGGTATAAATACGGACAGCAGTTGTTATCTAAAAAAGATTAATTGTATGGTTTTGATGGTTTTATAGTTAAATGGTTAGCAGAGAAAAATATTTAAACTATCCAACTTAAGTTAAAGGAGCGTCATGCAGAAGGGTGTCCTGGTCATCGGTGGTGGGATTGCCGGTATTCAGGCTGCATTAGATTTAGCAAATGCCCGGCACAAGGTGTATCTTGTGGAGAGCGGTCCGAATATTGGCGGACGAATGGCTCAAATCCACAAGATATTCACCTCAATGGACTGCACGGCTTGAATACTCGGTCCCAAGATGATGGATGTCGGTCGACATCCTAACATCACACTATATACCTTATCTGAAGTCACCGAAGTAAAGGGGGAAGTAGGGAATTTTACTGTCAAAATTATTAAACATCCAAGATATGTGGATATCAATAAATGCACTGCCT
Source organism: Caldifarciminota bacterium (assembly GCA_965649095.1). Lineage (GTDB taxonomy): Bacteria > Hydrothermota > Tepidihabitantia > SM23-42 > JAOAFX01 > JBDRWI01. The sequence goes on from CBFGJQ010000414.1 coordinate 9,277, forward strand.
GTGGTGACTGTGCAAAGGTCTGTCCTATCGTCGTTCCCAATGAGTTCGATTTAGGATTGAAATCAAGAAAGGCAATATATACGCCATACAGTCAGGCAGTTCCTTCTGCATATATCAGAGTAAGGGAGGAATGCCTTGATAATGTGCCGGAGCGGGCAAGGAAGATAATCAAAAGATTAAAAGAACGGAGGGAAAAAGAGGTTACGCCCTGGGAGTTGATTGTCTGTGGTAAGTGTATCCAGACCTGTAAGGCTAAAGCAATAAATTTTGATGAGCCTGAAGAAGAGATTGAATTACAGGTGGGTGCGATTGTCGTTGCCACTGGTGTTGAATACTATGACCCGAGGGAGGCGAGCGAGTATGGTTATACAAGATTTGAAAATGTGGTGACGAGTTTTGAACTGGAGAGGCTCCTAGATGCAGCAAGCCCCACCGGTGGAGAACTTTTGACCTTTACCTATGTTCGGCAGCCAAAAAGGATAGCATTTATCCAGTGTGTGGGTTCAAGGAATATGAAGGCAGATATTGATTATTGCTCAAGAATCTGCTGTATGAATACAATAAAGGATACACTCGTTGTTCATGAGCACTATCCAGACGCGGAGATAATGGTCTTTTATATTGATATAAGGGCATTCGGTAAGGGATTTGAAGAGTTTTATCGGAGGAGCCTTGACGCGGGTGTAAAATATATTAAGGGCAAACCATCAAAGATAACCGAGGACAAAAAGACGGGAGAGATTATCCTTTCTTATGAAGACCAGTTAAGTGGCGAGATAAGACATATGGTTGTAGACCTTGCCGTATTATCATCAGC
>CBFGJQ010000415.1:0-6436 GCA_965649095.1 Caldifarciminota bacterium
TGAAGACTTTGTAGTAAATATCCTTGACCTGGTAATAGGTGCTACCGGTGCAGAGAGGGGGGCGATATTTATCAAGGTTGAAGCTTTTATTGATAAGGGTATTGCGTCTGAGAAGATAAAAGAGATTGCCGAGGAACTTGAATCGGTGGAACAGGTATTTAAATCAATCGGTGCCGAACTTGAACTGAACAGGGTCCAGAGGCTGAAATTATATATCTATCCGGAAGTCATCCGTGATTACTCACGAAGGATAATCTCAGTCCAGTATCTTGATACATTCTCTAAACTTGCCGAACTCATAAGTTCCAATCTTGGTGATGAAGACTTTGTAGTAAATATCCTTGACCTGGTAATAGGTGCTACCGGTGCAGAGAGGGGGGCGATATTTATCAAGGGTGAAAAGGGTATGGAGTTTATCGCCGGCAGGAATATGGACAAAAAGACGATAAGGGATGCGGGTGAACTATCAAAGACTGCAATTGAAGAGATTAATAAAAATAGAATCGTATTCGTTCCCAATGCCCTTGATGACCCGAATTTTAATATCAGAAAGAGTGTTTTATTGAATCAGATTCGTTCAATACTCTGTATTCCCCTTGTAGTGGGAAATAATGTTGTCGGCGCCATATACCTTGATTCAAGGATTATCGGTTCAATCTTCAATGAACAGGACCGGGATTTTTTGATTACAATATCAAAGATTCTTGCCTCGGTCATTGAAAAATCTATCGCATTTCAAAGTTTGACACAGGAGAATATACTATTAAAGACAAAGATTATAAGTGAGGTTGGGGCTGGTTATCTTGTGAGTAAATCAAAGAAGATGAAGAGGATTTATCAAACCATAGAGTCAATAGCACAATCAGATGCACCGGTCTTGATTACCGGCGAGACCGGAACCGGCAAGGGGATGCTTGCCCGTTTGATTCATATAAAGAGTAAACGCCGTGATAAGAAGTTCATTTCAATAAACTGTGGGGCAATACCAGAGACACTTTTGGAATCAGAACTGTTTGGACATAAAAGGGGTGCATTTACCGGTGCCTATACTGATAAGAAGGGATTATTAGAAGAGGGCGAGGCGGGCACAATATTCCTTGATGAGATTTCAAATACGGGGCCAGGATTTCAGGTAAAGATACTTGAGGCAATTGAAGAGAAGATAATCCGCAGACTCGGTGAGACTACTACCAGAAAGATAGATGTGAGATTTATCCTTGCCACAAATAGAGAACTTGAGATAGAGGTAGAAGAGGGGAGGTTCAGGCAGGATTTGTATTTCAGGATAAATGTCTTTAAGATAGATGTTCCACCCTTAAGGGAAAGGGTTAATGATATACCCGAACTTGCCAGATTCTTTCTGGACAGGTATTGTAAAGAGATGGGAAAGAATATCAGGGGTTTTGCCCCGGGTGTAATTGAGCGGTTAAAGGAGTATTATTGGCCCGGAAATATTCGGGAACTGGAGAATGTCATTGAAAGGGCAGTTACCCTGTGTAAGGGTGGTTTGATAGGACTTGATGACATTGGTCTGGGCAGGGCAAAGAAGGAGCTACTGCCTCTAAAAGAGATAGAGAAAGAGGCAATCCTTGAGGTATTGAATGCCACAGGATGGAACAAGAAAAGAACCGCAGAGAAACTCGGTATCTCCCGTAAGACACTGTATAACCTTCTAAAACGATATTCAATAAGAACGGATTGACATCACTTGTGGTGTTATATATTAGAAGGCAATAAAAGGCAATAGAAGGGCAATTAAAGGCAAAAAGGGCAAAACGGATGACAAAGGATACGGTCACTCCTGTGGGATTATCTAACCGCAGATTCTTGTGTAAAAATTACACATTCATACCCCTATAAACTATCGTAATTTCAGCAGTTTTGGGAAATCGGCAAATTGTGTAAAATTTACCCATTTGGGGGATTGGTCATTCCTATTTTCTCCTGAAATTTCATTAGTTTTATCTGGCACGCTTTTTGCATATATATAAGGCAAAAGGAGTCAAGATGAAAAGAGTCATAACCTATATCATAATCCTTCTGGTGCTCGGTGGAATCTTTGGTCTCAGTATGCACCAGAATAATAATCCGGTATTAAGTTCAACGGTGGACATCATTGGACCGGCAGCGGCGTTTGCGGATTCAGATACAGTAGGGGGACCAAAACCGCCTCCGCCACCACCGCCGCCGATTAATTGATTCTTAAAAATAGAGGGGTGTGTTTTATGGCACCTGTCCATCTCTATGAGATTAAGATGATTGATGGCTCACGGTATCGGGGTGAGATTGCATATAAAGATGAGAAGATGATTGTCCTTAAGTTGAATAGATTTGATAGAACCGGTATAATCCCAAAGGTTCGGTTATTTTATAATGGCATAATGAGCATCCAGGAACTTGGCTGGCGCCGGAGAATGGGATAAAAGGCATAATTGCCTTCCCCCTGCCCTCTCCCCACCATCCGCGATACTGCCCGGCGGATACCTGATGGGGAGAGGGCAGGTATTTGGTTTTTCGCGGTGAGATTCCTTATGAAATTTTTATGATAAAGGGGATCCTAATCGCCTCAATAGTTATTCAGTCATTAGCAACTATATTTGCCTTCCGTTATACAAAAAGGGTACCCGGTAATGCCTGGCTATTTATTGCAGGCGGACTCTCTTTAATGGGCTTAAGGAGGATTTTAAGCCTTTTGGGGTTTTCTTCAGGAACCGAACTTATTGAAATCTTAGAACTTATTATCAGTCTCTTTCTGTTTTTGGGTGTCCTGTCTGCTACCCGCCTCTTCAAGGAGTTTGAAGAGAATGTTGCACATATCAAGGCTATCTGGGAAATGGACCGGATAATGCTCACCGCCCTCTCACCAAAGACCTTAATTAATGCAATAAAGAGACACATCCTTGAGGTATTCAAATGTGGTGCACTTGCGATATATAAGGTGAATAGCACGGGACAGGGCTATGAGGTTTATGCAAACCACAATTTAGACCAGAATTTTCATAACCAAGTTGCAACAGGAGAGAATAAGTTCTTTCAGGAGGTTATTAGGACCAAAAAGTGCCGGGTAGTCCCACATTTCGCTTCCGAGCCCGGTCTTTTAAGGGTTCTTAATAAAACCGGCTTTAAATCCTGTATTGGTGCCCCTTTGGTGCTAAGGGGTAATCCCTTTGGAATCCTCCTTCTTCTTTCAAATAGCAAGAATGATTACTCAAGGAGAGAAATTCAGTATATTGAGGCACTTGCCAGACAATTGGTTCTGGCGATAGAAAGAATTGGAACAATAGAGAGGATAAAAGAGATGAACCTTGAATCGGTTCTGGCATTGATTCAGGCGATTGAGATGCGCGACCAATATACCAAAGGCCATTCTGTGCAGGTAGCAGACTTGGCGGTAGAGGTCGCCAGGATATTAGACTTCCCTGAACATAATTTAGAACTGATGAAATTTGCCGGGCTATTGCACGATGTAGGGAAGATTGCAATCCCTGAGACAATTTTACAAAAACCCGCGGCACTGACCGAAGAGGAGTGGCTTATAGTGAAGAGGCACCCGCTTCAGAGTGTAAATATTATCAAACCGATCAAGAACCTAATAGAGATTGAACCCTGGATATTATATCACCATGAGCGCTGGGATGGCACCGGTTATCCAAAGGGCATAAAAGGAAAAGAGATTCCGCTTGCGGCAAGAATCCTTGCGATATGTGACACCTATTCTGCGATCGTCAGTGACAGACCCTACCGAAGAGGACTTACGGATGAGCACGCAAGGGAAGAGATTAAAAAATTTTCCGGAAGGCAATTTGACCCTGAGATTGTAAATATATTCTTGAGCATTCCTGAAGACTTCCTGAAAAGATTAAATTTAAAGAAAAGGGACTCTTCATAAACACCCCCTCGGGGGCTGGGTTATTGGGGCCAACCCAGCCCCTATCTTTAGGTCTTATAGTCAAATGGATTTATGCCATATTTTCTCATCTTACGAATTAAAAAGTTTCTTGATACCTTTAAAATCTCGGCCGTCCTTGTCTGATTTCCCCGGCTCTTCTTGAGGGCATCTTCTATTATCTTCTTCTCAAATTGCGCCATCGCCTCCCGATAAGAATGTGCTACACCCTCGGAAATCAATAGAGGACGACCGATTGTCAGTTGTATATCATCCCTTGTGACCATTCTACCCTGTGCAATTATAACTGCCTTTTCAATTGTATTCTTCAATTCACGAACATTGCCCGGCCAGTCATAAGCCAGTAATGAATTCAGGGCATCTTGCTCAATACCATCAAGGTCTTTATGAAACTCCCTTTTGAGTTCCGCAAAGAAGTGTTGGGCAAGTGGTATGATATCTTCCCTTCTCTCACGCAGTGGTGGCAACTTTATAGGGAAGGTGCTGACCCGATAATAGAGGTCTTTCCTGAATAGCCCCTTCTCTGTCAGTTCCTGAAGGTTCTTATTGCTCGCAACGATTATGCGGACATCAACATTTATCTCGCCCTTGCCGCCCAGTTTTCTGAACCGCCTCTCCTCAATAACCTTCAAGATTTTACCCTGAAGTAAAGATGGAAGGCTGGCTATTTCATCAAGAAAGACTGTGCCCTTATTAGCCAGTTCAATGAGCCCCTCTTTCCTCCTCTTTGCATCGGTGAAGGCGCCCGGTTCATAACCAAAGAGCTCTGATTCAAGTAGATTTTCAGGGATTGTTGTGCAGTCAATATCAATGAATGGACCATCGGAACGATTGCTTATCTGATGGAGGAATGCAGCAAAGAGCCCTTTACCGGTGCCGGTTTCACCTTCAAGGAGGACTGTTGTATCTCTCTTTGCTACCATCTGGCATCTCTTGAACACCTCAGCCATCGCCTTTGATTTAAATAGGATGGGTGTCCATTTTCCTTTCACTAAAGCCCGCAACCTAGCTCTGTGGAAGTCCCTTTCTCTCTTTATTGTCCAATTCTCCCTTGCTCGTTTGACAAGAACCTTCAATTCGGTCGTGTCCAATGGCTTTAATAGGTAGGTTAGTGCACCGGCCTCCATAGCCCGGACCGCATCCCTTATCTCGCCATAACCGGTTATTATTATCACATTTGCCTCAGGGTCATACTCCTTCATTTTTATTAAGAGTTCAATGCCCCTTATATCTGGCAGAATCTGGTCCAGGAGGACAACGAAGGGATTCTTTTGTGTGAATAAATTCCAGCCTTCACTGCCGTTTGCCGCTGAATAGACGGTATAGCCCTCCTTTACAAATAGTTCCTTAAGAAAACATCTGATTGATTCGTCGTCATCAATGACAAGGATTGCATTCACAATAAATGATACATAAAAAATGGAAGATGTCAACGATAGTTCAATACCAAAGCTACTCACAGATTGAACAACTGTTCTAAAACAGAACAGCGGTAGATTAAAAATTTGATGAGATGCCAAGAGATTTTCAGGCACATCTTTTGCATAAGATAATATTTGGAGAAAGAGAATGCGAAGCTGTTTAATTCTGCTCTTTTTATTAAATCCTCTCTTCAGCCAGAAAGGGGATCTGTTGTTTATTACCAATGAGAGAAAAACAGGGGAAAGGGAGGTCACTGCATCCATTCAGGTGCGTATTATCATTCCACCCAGGGATAAGAGACAGACGGAAAGGGATGTATCTTATCCTATCAAAGATAATCGCACCAAGGACAAAAAAGAAGGAAGAGGTGATGATAAACCCGTTGACATCGGTGCTAAATAAGATAATAGCGAGGTTTAAAAGACAGGAGGCTCTTCATAGATACCCCCTCCTGAACAGGGGCTGGGTCCCAAGCCCAGCCCCAAAGAATCATCTGAACATTGACTCAGGGAAAAAGAAGGGTATAATTGAAAGTATCAACATTATGAATAAGAAGACATTCTCTCTGTTGCGTTTTATCCTCATATTGACAACCGTGCTGGTAATGACCTATTCCAGTAAGGGACTCCATTTTGGCGAACCCGGTTATTTCATTGCGGTAATCTATTTAATCTCCAACTTCATTTTGGCCCGCCTTCCCCAGCGACTGCTTAACAGACCCTGGTTTTCATTTGCGATATTCTTCTTTGATATTATTATTATATCCGCCGGAATTTATTTTACCGGCGGTATCCAGACAGATTTTTACTTGGTTTACTTTCTGGCAATATTTATTGCCTCAGTTGGACAGAGCACCGGTGGCAGTATCCCGATCGCGATAATTGCCTGTATCATCTATGGATGGCTTATCCACCGGGCTGAACCCGAGGTTTCTCTTCTTGATTCAAAATTTCTGATTCGGATTCCGTTTCTTTTTATAATCTCTTTGGTGAGTAGTTACTGGTCTGAATCGGTGCGCAGGGAGTTAAAGGAAAAAGAGGAAATTGAAAGATTTAACATAGAGTTGAAGAAAGAGGTGGAAAGGGTTACCGCCAAAGAGATTGAACT
>CBFGJQ010000415.1:6446-8870 GCA_965649095.1 Caldifarciminota bacterium
AAAGGCTTATAAATAGTGTAGCATCCGGGATAATGGCAGTAACAAGAGATGGCATCATCACCACTGTAAACCCCGAGGCAGAACGGGTCTTTGGTTTTAAGAAAGAAGAGCTTTTAGGGTATCACATAAAAAGTATCAATGGGATTGAATCCCTGTGGGAAAGGATTACAGAGGCAACAAATAGTGGCAAACCAATTATTAGGGATGAATTTGAAGTCTTAAATAAGGTTGGCGAAAGGATTCCAATCGGCTGTAATATTACACCCATAATCGGGACGGATGGAAATACCACAGGATGTGTTGTTCTTTTTAAAGACCTCTCTGAATTAAGAAGACTTGAGGAACAGTTAAGACACGCCGAGAGGCTCTCTTATCTGGGTAAGATGGCAAGCTGGGTTGCCCATGAGATTCGTAATCCCCTCACCTCAATTGACGGTTTCGCCCAGCTCCTGCCGGATGTAAGGGATGAAGAGAAGAAACTACTTTATATCTCCGAAATACGTAAAGGAACAGAACGCATCAATCGCATTATTGATGATATCCTTACCTTTGCCCGCACCCGTAAAATTGAGTTCGCCAAGGTTAACCTTAGGCAATTGATTGAAGATATAACACGCGACATAAGGGCTAAGGTTTTATTAAGTTATGATGGAGACCCTATCATCAGGGGCGATGAAGATTCTATTCGCAGACTTTTTGTAAATCTTATCACCAATAGCATTGAGGCAATGGACCAGAATGGAACCATTAAGATAAACTTCTATTCAAAGGATAATTTTGTGCTCACCGAAATCATTGACAATGGAAAGGGGATTTCCGAAAGAGACCTGAAGAATCTATTTACCCCCTTCTTTACAACAAAACCGAGAGGAACCGGCCTTGGGCTGGCGATTGTAAAGAAGATCATTGACGACCACAACGGTAAAATTGAGATAAGAAGTGAGGAGGGAAAAGGAACGACCTGCCTTGTCTATTTACCAAGATATGAAAGTTGAAGGATATAATGCATCTTTGACAAATGTGGGAGTTAAGATATGAAGAAAAGAATCCTGGTCTGTGATGATGAAGCACCGATTAGAAGATTATTAAAAGAGACCTTGCAGGCTGATTATGAGATCGTTGAAGCCGATGACGGCAGGGAGGCATTGAGACTCGTTACCAAGGAGCAGTTTGACCTTTTGATTATTGACATAAAGATGCCCGGTATCCATGGGCTGGAGGCAATTGAAAGAATCAGAGAGAGGAACAAAGATATTCCAATAATCATCTGTTCTGCATACCGTCTGATGGAGGATGATATTGTCGTAAAAACCTCAGATGTCGCTGCCTTTATAACGAAGCCGATTGACATCAAACACCTTAAGGCAAAGATATTTGAACTGATTGGGGTATAGATAATGCTCATCGGTGAATTGCTCGTAAAGAGCGGGATTATCACCGAAGACCAATTAAACGAGGCATTGGCAATTCAAAAGGAGAATAATAAGAGGCTCGGTGAGATTTTAATTGAGTTGGGCTATCTCAAACCGAAAGACTTAATCTGGCTATTGAGTGAACAGGCATCAATGCCATTCATTGAATTGAAGCCTGAGATATTGGACAGTAAGCTTATTCGTTCATTTCCGGAAAATTTTTTGTATAACTATTGTATCATTCCCCTCTACGAAATTGAAGGAAAACTTTATATTGCAATCGGCAACCCTGCGAATAGAGAGGCGATTGAAAAGATTAAAGAATTTACCCAAAAAGAGATTGTCACCTCCGCTGCTGAGCCTGAAAAAATCTTCCAACTCCTTGACAAATTCTTTCTTATTGAAGGGACTGAACCGACTTTTGATCGGGAAGAGTTTAAAGGAAGCGTCAAAATCAATATTACTGATAACAAAGCAACTATTGAATTTGTTGATGAGAATGGGAATGTCAAGAGATACGGGGTGCAAGGGGATGTAATAATCAAACTTACAAATTTAAAGAGAAATTATGACTGATATTGAGAAACTTTTAAAATATACGGTAGATTCAAACGCGAGTGATTTGCATCTGAGTGCCGGTTCCCCAATAATGATGAGGATCTATGGTTCAATGCAGAAATTGAATGAAAATGAATCAAAGGATGAAATGGTCCGTAAGTTAATATTTGATATCCTTGATGAGAGGCAGAAGGTATTATTAGAAAAAGATAAGGAGTTAGATTTTTCCTTACATATTCCTGAGATTGGTAGATTTCGGGTAAATATCTTTCATCAGCGGCAGGGACTTGGTGCAGTCTTCAGGACAATTCCGAAAAAAATTCCGAGTATGGCGGATATAGGTCTACCCAAAGTTATTCAGGAACTTATTGACCTTGACTATGGACTGATTCTTGTGACCGGTCCAACGGGAAGCGGGAAGTCAACAACCCTTGCCGCGATGATTGATTATATC
>CBFGJQ010000415.1:8880-10060 GCA_965649095.1 Caldifarciminota bacterium
ATAAGGACGGACATATTATTACCATCGAAGACCCAATAGAATTTATTCATACCTCCAAGAATTGTGTGGTAAATCAGCGTGAGGTCGGCTCAGATACACACTCATTCAGCCGTGCCTTGAGGAGTGCGTTAAGAGAAGACCCGGATTATATTTTAGTTGGAGAGATGCGGGATTTAGAGACGATAAGCCTTGCTCTAACTGCTGCCGAGACCGGCCATTTAGTTTTTGCTACACTTCATACATCAAGTGCCGCAAAGACAATTACCAGAATTATTGATGTCTTTCCAACTGACCAGCAGGACCGGATAAGGATTCAACTTTCAGAATCCTTACAAGGAATTATCGCCCAGAGATTATATCCAAGAAAGGATGCCCAAGGCCGGGTTGCCGCATTTGAGGTTCTCATTGCAACCCAGGCCGTGCGCAATCTAATAAGGGAACAGAAGATTTATCAGATAGAATCGGTAATCCAAACAGGCAGGCAATTCGGGATGCAGGATATGGAGCAGTCAAAGAGAAAACTTGTCAGTGAGGGTAAATTGTCACCCGAATATCTGGAAGAGCGGCTAACCCTTTATTAAAAAGGGGACATCCTCCGGTTAAGGTAAACCTCTTACCCACAACATTCGCAAATCGTTCTTGACTACAATGGAGAATGAACTATAATAGTTTATGAAGAGAAAAACTAAGGTTAGAGGCAACTCTTTCAGAGAAATAAGAGAGCTCCTCAGAGAGGTGGGAATAAGATTAGATAAAGTTGGTATTAAGTTAAAAGAGATAACATTTGATATTGCGCAACTCAAGGAGAGTCAGAAGAAGACTGATGAACAGATAAGGGAGACTGAGCGATTAGTGAATAGAACGAATAAACAGGCTGGTGAACTCACTGATGGATGGGGTAAGTTTGTTGAAGGGCTCGTTGTCCCATCGGTGCCAAAGTTATTCTAAGATGGGAATCAAGATTACCGAGATTTATCCCAGGCCAAAGAGCCATCGTAATGGCAAGGAGATGGAGCTTGATATCTTATGGTCCAGGTAATAGGAATTTCAAAAATTTGTAATCGTTTAGTTTTTCCTAAATTGTAGTTGCCTGATTCAGCAGGCTCTTTTATTACCTTTATAAATGTAACAGTTTAGTTTCTTCCAAAAACCAGCTGCCTTATTTAGACATTCCCGTAGT
>CBFGJQ010000416.1:0-9453 GCA_965649095.1 Caldifarciminota bacterium
TTTTTAAAGAGCTCCTTATTTTGTAGCCAACGTAAACTTACTGCAACCTTTGTCCTCTTTTTTGTCTTATCAACATGGGTCTCACCAGGTTTATTATGAGTGGCATCGATAATCCTGCTAATTGTTTGGGGATTTAAATTTATCGGTTCATAATCAGACAAATTTAGCAAGGTGTGCAGTTCTCTTAAAATTGAAGTTGCCTTTTTTTCCTTATCCTCATCCGCTAAGCCAACATAGGTATTGTCAACAAAAAATTTTATAAGATATTTGTTGATTGTATACCTCCCCTCGGCAAGCTCCTGCTTGCTAACAATCCTCGGACACCATTCCGCAAAACTCTCTACATCTGATTTCTTAAGAAATTCAATATCATAAGGCAACTCAGTAATAACTGTATCCGGCTGAATCAACCATTGAAGATTCAATAAAATATCCTCAAGATTTTCAAGATGATTCTTTCCTGACCAGGCCATCGTTCTGAATTCCTAATCTGGTTTATATTATAACTAAAGTGAACATAATCAGGGGCTAAAGCCCCTGAAACCCCAACCCTTCTCCTTTCTTCTTAGCGGTTCCAAAACCGCTCCGGCAGAAGAGACTTCCCAGCCCCGATTGGAATCGCGGTTAGGAAACCGCTCCCACAGGGGATAACTTCCTGCCTCCTCTTGCCTTTTTGCCCTTAATCTCTTGGCCATTTAGCCCTCTTGAGCCTTTTTCCGCCATTTTTAGCCTTTCAAGTTTTCTCACCAATCGCATTTTGTTATCCGTTTGTATCTTAAATTATACCCATTTTCTATCTATTGTCAATCTTGACATCTGTTCTTTTTTAATTATACTTAAATATGAAACCCAGGAAAGAGAGTGGAACCGAGGCAATCGTTGATTTCTTTAAGAAAGGTGCAATCAGTCCATATTATAGACTCTTCTTTAAGAATATCAATGCCCTCATCTATGTTCATGATATTCGGGGGAGGATAGTCTATCTAAATAAATTTGCAGAAAGAATCTCTCAATATAAAGTAGAGGAACTGATCGGAAGGCACTTCAAAAATATCGTTGCCCCTGAATCACTGCCGGTTGCATATAAAGCCTTTCATACCCAGCTTTCAGGTAAAAATGTGAAGCCGTTTGAATTGGCGGTCCTTGACAAGAATGGTGAGAGAATCCACCTCAAGACAACCGAGACTGTCATTTTAAATAATCGCGGTAAGGTTGCTGGTGTTTTGGGAATTGCCACTGATATAACCGAGCATAAAGAGCTTACTCAAAAACTATCAAAGATGGTGAAGGAATTGAATATATTACATGAGATTAGCAGGGAGTTATCGTCCATCCTTGATATTGATTTATTGCTGTACCGAATTGTCAAACACCTCAATGAGACGCTCGGTTATGAAAGGGCATCGGTGGGATTAATAGACTCACAAAAGGATGAACTCGTAATTAGGACAGCAGAACCACCATATCCAAAGGCAGTGATGGCAAAGTTAAGATTGAAGATTGGTGAGGGCATCACCGGCTATGTGGCAAAGACCGGTAAACCATATATCTGCAATGATGTGAAAAAGGACCCGCACTATGTCAGCTTTGATCAAAATACTAAATCAGAGATGGCGGTTCCTTTAAAGATTGGTGATAAGATTGTTGGTGTAATAAATATTGAAAGCTACCATAAAGATACCTTTGATGAGGAGGATATCCAGACCTTAACCCTCATTGCCAATCAGGCGGCAATTGCCGTTGAGAACAGTAGATTATATAGCTCCTTAAAACAGACTTATCTTGAAAGCATCAAGACACTTGTATCGGCGATTGAGGCCAAGGACCACTATACCTATGGCCATTCCGAAAGGGTAAGGAGGTATGCACTCCAGATTGCCAGGGTGTTAAAATTATCTCCCCAACAGATAGAGGAATTGAACTATGCCGGCTATCTCCATGATATAGGAAAGATTGGCATCAATGACCGAATACTAACAAAACCCGACAAACTCAGTCCCTCCGAGTATGAGATAATTAAAAGACATCCCAATATCGGACATAAGATATTGGAGTCCGCACACCATCTGGCTGGTGCAAGTCAGATAATCAAGTATGAACACGAAAGATATGATGGAACTGGCTATCCGAATGGGTTAAAGAATGGAGAGATTCCCATTGGTGCCCGAATAATTGCGGTTGCGGATGCATACGATGCAATGACCACGAACCGACCCTATCGTAAGGCATTGAGCAGAGAAGAGGCAATAAGGCGGCTCAAGGAGAATATGGGGACACAATTTGACCCAAAGGTTGTTCGGGCATTCTTAAAGATAATCAAGCGCAAATAAAAGAATTCATCTTAACCAATTTATATCAGCAAACTTCAAATCATCCGCATTTAAATTGCCCACGATCACAAGCCAAAAATCCTCAGGATGGAGATATTTCATCGCCGCCTCCCTCACCTCGGCGAGTTTAATAGAAGAGATTAAATCTTTAAATCTTTCAAGATAGTCAAGCCCCAACTTTGCCTTTTCTATCTCAACAATAAAATTTGCCATCTCACGGTAGGTATCAAACTCAAGGGGGAGATGTCCGATGTAATAATCCTTTGCCCAGGCAAGTTCACTTTCTCTTATCTCTCTCTGCATCTTCTTTAGTTCATTTAATATTATCGGCACAACCTCACTTGCCGACTCATTTTTTGTCTGCACCGCACAGACAAAGTATCCGCCACTATGGAACCTATTAAAATATGAATAGGCACTATAGGCAAGTCCCCGCTTCTCTCTTATCTCGTTTCCTATGCGTGAGATAAGGCCAGAACCACCAAGGATATAATTCATCAATCTTGCCGGGAGCCAATCCGGGGCAGAAAGGTCTGGCCCCAAAAATCCCAAAAAGATATATGCCTGTGAGATATCCCTTTTTATAATGTGGCCATTCCTCCCCGCTATTGGCTCGGGACTTTTAATATCCAGATTGAGCCCCTCGATCCTTTTCCATTCCCCAAATTCGGCATCAAGAATCTTTAATAGAGAATCACGATAAAAGTCGCCAACGATGACGAAGAATGCATTGTTAGGAATGTAGTATCTCTTAAAAAAGAGTTTAACTTCATCAATTTTAATCCCATTTACTGTTGAATCAAAGCCCTCAGGGAGATGACCTAATGGATGTCCGGCAAAAAGGCTTTTCCTAAAATTTACCTCTCCTAAGGAGAATGGGTCGTCCATATCTGCCTTCAACTTTGAGATTATCATCTTCTTTATCATCTTAAATTCTACTGTATCAAAATTTGGATTTTTCAAAACCTCACCAACTACCTTTATCAAAACTGGCAAGTCCTTACTCAAGACCCTCGCGGAGATGCCAGCATAATCCTCACTGATGAAGGGCGATAATTCACCGCCAAGTGATTCTATTACCTCAGTCTCCTTATCTTTGCCCCTCAGGAGTAGTTGATTTAAGAGATTTGCCAGCCCATCCCTCTGGGCCGGGTCATAGACACTTCCTGCCCGAATTAAAAACCTCATCTCAACTAAGGGAAGCTTGTGGGCCTCCACGCTTAAAACCACCAGACCATTATCCAGGGTATCGCGATTGATTGTAATTGCCGATGCGGAAATGGAAAGGAGAAAAATTAGAAAAACGCCCCTCCTGAAGATCTCATTCATCTCTTCCTTCATTATTTATGGGTATCAAATATCCCACCGTTCGATTATCTTTTGTAAAATATTTATTGGCAACACGGATTATATCATCCCTTGTAACACCTGCTATCCCCTCCGGATATTCATTTATCCCCTGCCAACCTCCACCCTCAATCTCCCAGAAACCTAAACTGAAACCGATACCGGCGGGCGAATCCTGGCGAAATATGAACTGGGCAAAAACCTGGTTCTTTGCCCTATCCAGCTCCACAACGGTAAAATTGCCATCCCTTAATCTTTCAAGTTCCGAATCAATCGCCGCCTCTAAATGTTCAATCTTTACATCTACCTGGGGGATGCCGAAGATTACAAAACTCCCACCATATTTTGTTGCTGATGAGTATGCCCGGAGGCTCGCTGCCAGCCCCTTCTTTTGCACAATGACCTTTTCAAATCTTGAGGTTCTACCCGCGGAGAGAATCTGGGCGATGATATCAATGGGATATGAATCTTTATTGTTTCTTGCCACAGTATGGTATTGAATGGCAATGGCTGGACTTGTAACATCTTTATAGATTTTAAACCTTCGCTCACCATTCTGGGGAGGTTCTAAGAATTCCTCTTCCCTGACTGGACTACCCCTTATCCGACTAAAATGCTTCTTTATAAGTCTTAATGCATCTTCCTTATTTACATCACCGGCAATCACAATCAGGGCATTTGCTGGATTATAAAACCTTTTATACCATTTATATACATCATCTCTGGTTATCCTTCCAATGTCAGACATAAATCCGATAATCGGCTGTCGATATGGATGATATGTATAACTCAAAAGGTCAAGATTCTCAAAGAGACTGCCATACGGATCATTCTCTTCAAGCCTCCTCTCTTCAATTACCACATTTTTTTCCGAGATAAACTCATCCGGTGCAATCAATAGATTCTCCATCCGGTCTGCCTCTAACTCAAGGTCGATCTCATAACGGTCCTTCTGTAGATTAGCCCAGTAAACCGTCTGATGGACACTGGTAAAGGCATTCTCCTCGCCACCTGCCCGGTCAATAATCTGGTCATACACCTTTGGACCATACCGCTTAGTTCCCTTAAATGCCATATGCTCAAGGAGATGGGAAATACCAGTCATTCCCACCGGTTCGTTATAAGAACCGATTCTATAATGTATCTGAACTGCTACAACCGGGGCAAAGTGCTCTTCGTAAATAAGCACCTTAAGGCCATTGTCTAATACATACTCAGAGACCTCTATCGGCTTGAATGTAAATAGAAGAGAAAGGATTAATCTCATATTATCTCGCCAGAATCGCAACCTTTTTGGCCCTCGTTATTTTATTATGATACTTATATTCAAGATAGACGATATACATTCCAGTCTGTGCCTTGACTCCTTCTATCTTTCCATTCCAGAAATATGAACCCCTGATTTCCTCCACCGATTCCCTTTTAAGAATATCGCCAAGCCTCCTTCCCCGTGCATCAAAGATAGCGATCAAAAGTTTTCCACCCGGCTCAGGCAGGCGATAATCAATCTGAAGGGAATCATCTATTCCATTATTATCAGGGGTAAAGATGGCTGGTGATAGCGATAACTCACCAATCTCTCCCAGGACATTTAGTCTCTTAAAACAGAGGTTGTCTGTCAAATTCCTATCATCTTCAAATTCTAAATAAAATCCAAGTGTGTGTTCTCCTTGAGCTGGTCTGTTCAGTTTGTAGTATAAAAATGTCGTATCAAAGGCACCGACATTTTCACCGGGAAGCTGAACAATCAGTTCGTTGTTATCACAAACTGAGTCCTTATTCAAATCCTCAAAGATCTTCACTTGATAATTATCTGTAGATTTCAATCCCTTATTGATTACCCCAATCGTAATATTCACATCCTCACCAACCTTTAAGACCGCAGGAATAAATGTTGTAAGGTTCTCACTGAGGGCAAGGTCATAGGCATCTGCTACACTATTCGGACGACCCGGTGTGCAACCAGAAGGGTCAATTGATGGATACCAGTTGTAAATAGAGTCGGGCGCCAATAATTCAATCCTCTCCCAGGAAGTACCATCCCCCGGGTCAAATGGAAAGTTGTCTTCAACAAAAGGGGTTCCAAAACTCGTTGTGCAACTATCGGCAATAGAGAAAAGAATCAGGGGGTCAGTTGTTGTTAGACCATCACCAATTGATGTATCATCAGTGGTTAGAATCAGGGTTGAATCGGGAATTGAGTAAGGCTGGTAATTGACTGTATCGGGTGTAATATATTCCCGATCCAGAATCAGGGCATAGGAATTGGGATAGATTAGCGTTGAATGAATCCGAACATTGGGATATTTGCTGAGCAGGGAATCATTCTCCCAACTACATACTTCATCTGGTGGTGCATCAAAGTCAGAGATGAAATATGTTGAAAGGTCAACGGTATCAGAACTCTGATTATATATCTCTACAAATTCATTGCGGTCTCCATAAGGGTTCTCCGGTCCTTTTACATCTGACATTACTTCGGTTATGATAATCCGAGAGTTGGCAGTTAGAATCAGAAACAGAAGCATCCCGCTATTATACTGAATTGGCATACAGTGTCAAGATTTGGTTTGTTGAATTTCCCTTTACATTTGAATCCTCTTATAAATTCTTGATAGAAACGACTTCCCAACTGCGGTATTACCGGAGGTGTGAGGGGCTGGTAAAAATCAACATTTCCTGCCTAAAAATGTTGATTTTTGAAAAAGCTGCATATGCCCAATGACCAGTGTTAGAGAGTTTAAGTCTTCTGCTTAGAATCCCTCACTTCCCTGGATGGTCTCTTTTGTCGTTCTTCTCTCCTGGGGGCCGAAGATTTTTTAAACAAATCCTTAAACTTCGTCTTCAATTGTTTAATTTTCAACAGGTCTTCTTCCCTCTGGTCATTTACATTATTAGAATCCGCATCCTCAAATCGGTCCTCTCTTTCGTTCTGATTTTTCACCTTCTCAACCTGAACCCGCGCCGCTTCTTTTCTTATACCATCCTCATTCTCTTTTCGGTTGATAATTTGAATATCCGTCTTTTCATCCTTTAGGTGACTATTCTTGCTCACCGGTCTTACCGCAAGGGAAGAGCCGACCAAGAGGAACAATAGCAATAATAGTCGCCTCATATTGCCTCCTTAATTATAATAAAAAGATATCCACTGTCAAGGGGAAAATCACCATGGCAGTAATCTCACATACACACGCCTTGCCTCATCGGGCTTCAGCCTTATCCTCTTTTCTAAGGGGATGTACCCGGACTTCTTTATCCGAACTACATACTCTCCGGGCTTGAGGATAATCGTGCGTGGCGTAATGCCAATATAGACCTCGGCACCGGTTTTGACCTCTTCAATATAAATTTGACACCTTCTGGGTATGGATATTATCCTTAACTTTGCTGGCTCCGGTTCTTCTATCTTTATCTCAATCTCCTTTCTAATCACCCCTTCATCTGTCTTTCCCATCTCTGGTAAGTGCGTTGTGGAGGCGAGCAAGACTATCCGCTCAGTCCCCGCCGGACCGCTTATCTCATAGTCATAATCTCCATCTTCAGGTGGCAGTTCATAGACCCGATTTGCCAGAACCTTCCCCGCTTGCCCGGGTTGGGGGAAGAGGAGACTCTCCCTTCCCCCAACCTCAATATCATATACCGCAATGAAGCAGTCCTTATTCGCCTTGAAAAAGACCTCAAGCCTCTCGCCCGGATTGTAGATTGGCTCATCCTTGTTGAACCACACATCAATCTCCAATGAATCACTATGAAGATTTTGTAGTGTATCTAGCGTCGTGCTGAAGATACCTAAAAATAAGAGAATTCCCACCATCTCTAACTCCTGCATCTCTTTACACCCATTTCTTTCTTCTCACCATCATAATCATAAGGTGGAAGGTTCTTACTCGGCCTTTTGTAATCCCTTGATTTCTGACCCTTTTTCCTCTCCTGACCGTTAGGAACTTCCTCATCAGACTTCCGATACCTATCTTCAATTTCAACATCTTTCCGCTCTCTTTTTATAATCCGGCTCTTATCCTCTTTTCCATCGAATTTCCCCCTTATATAGGGATTTTGCCTATCCCTTTTAATTAGATCGGGTGATTTTCTCTGATTCATCTTCTCCTCATCAGCAGCTCCCTTCCTAATCCTCTGATACTCTTCGCCTTTTGCCCTTATCTCCTTCTCTACCCTTTTTTGATATTCTCTTTGCATCCGCTCAAGGTTTCCACTCCTGTTCTCCTTCTCAAGCCTGCTATATAGCTGAGGATCCTTTTCTTTCGTCAGGCGTATCACCTCCTTCTCATTGTAGGGCAGATTTATCTCTCTTGGTGGGTTATCCGGCAGGTTTACTCCATATGTCCTTGCCTTATATCTGAACTCTGCGTAAGAATATGGCAGTTTATACCGCACCCATCTCCCATACCTTGGTCGCCACCACCAGCATCCATCCTCATACCAGACAATATAGAAACCGGCACAGAAGAAGTGCCAGTCAAAGTGGTGGCACCAGTGGCAACGCCACCAATACCAATCCCACCACCAGGGATGATACCAGACATAATAGACACAATAATAGCCATAAGGATAATAGACCCAATACTCATCACAATAGTATGGGTCTGGCTCCCAGTATTCATCGCACCAGTAATCATCCCAATCTTCATCGTAATCACAATAGATGAAGTGGACACTGAAGGCAAATAGTGGGATTGCAAGTAAGGTTAATAATAGGAGTCTTTTCATTTTTCCTCCTTTTTATCTCCTACCAACCAATTCTGGATTGCCCGGGTCAATCTGATATGCCCAGTCAAAAATCGCATAATCCGGGTTAATTGAGGTTACCCGGATTTTGGCGAAGTGATTGTCCCAGGTCCAGATTACATAGGTATGTCCGGTAATCGCCTCAACCATTCCGGAAGGGGACCACCCGTTCTCCGGTGCATAACCAATCTCATCAAAGGAAGATGTATAGCCCATATCCTGAATCAATGTCCCTATCCGTCCGGTAAAGAAATAATAAGATGCATTCGGTTCATTATACCCGAAATAGAAGTCACAATAGGAATAGTCATAAGGGACCACAGTGCAGGCACTGAAGTCCCAACCCGCATAGGCTGGATATTCGGTATAATCAAAGACCTTTTCGTTATGGCCCTCGGGCCTAGGTGTATCAAATACAGTCTCATACGAGAGGTCGCTTTCGTTATTATGGATATCAAAGGCAGAAATCGCATAGAAATAGGTCTGACCATTGACCAGTCCATAGTCAAGAAAGTAGTCAAGATTAGTCTCGCCGATGAGGTAATAGGGACCTTCAGGGGCTGGACCCCGATAAATCCGATAGCCAGCGAGGTCGGGCTCAGTATTATGATACCAGGTGAGCATCACCTCTCCATCGCCAGTAATTGAGGTTAACCCCCTTGGGACTGCGGGTGGCTCATGGTCTGCCTCCTCATAGCTGCAAGGGGCAAAGAGAAGCACACCTGAAAAGAGAAGGAGCTTTAGAGAATTTCTCAGGTCTTCCATTTTTGTCTCCTACCTTTATTAAATGCAAAAATCGTGCCCGATGAAATCTTATCAAATTTCGTCATCTTTTTTATTTTAGTGCACAAAATTTGTGCTTTTCGCACAAACCTTGTCCGAGCCTACCCTTCGCTCCTTGCTGGGAATATTTTTGTAAAAATGTTGTATATATAGGTAAAAGGGAGAGGGGATATAAGTGAGGGTTTCTTTGGAATTATTCAAATTCCTTTTGAGGGAGGTTTTTGCCTTGAGAAGAGATTTGCGGTAT
>CBFGJQ010000417.1:0-9423 GCA_965649095.1 Caldifarciminota bacterium
GGCGGATTAATTCCACGGTGCCCCTTGTCCGATAAACTTTAATTTCTTTTTTCGTCAGGTTCTCAAACCTCTCTAAAATCTTCATCATCCCCTTTCAGACCCAAGAACAGGCACCTAACAGAAGATTTTCAAAAATTGGCAATTGCCAAGTCTTCAGTTTAAATCGTAGGTCTTCGCTACTTTCCGAAAACCTGGCAAATTGCAGGATATTCAGGGGGATACCCCTGAAAACCCCCGCTATCCAGCAAACTTCGGTTTTGTGCAAAAACCTATCTCTAATTGCTTACCCCCTGGTTATCCTCTTTCCAACCCAACACAGAAAACTCTTGCAAACCTAAGGAGATTTGAATATAATCTTTTGGCATCTTTTAGATCCTTTCGCTTAAAAATATCCATATTATTTGGATCTAAGGGATGCCTTTCAAATTTTCCCCCCATACTTTCTGTTCATGAGCCATATTTTATCAAAAATTATTTGTCAATGGTTATAGATGGATAAATCCACCGTGCAGTGCGGCAGAATACCACCACATTTTTTCGGGCGGTAAAACTGGATACTACAATCGTTATAATGGCTGTGCCATATCTCTTAATTTTTCCCATAATTCTTTAATATCTAACTTCTCTACCCAGTGTTCTAAATAAGGAATGTCCAGATTCTCATATTGCACTTCATAGACTCTAAGGGCATCAGTAAATTGTTTTTCACTTCCACCTGAAAGTTTTGCCCATCTCAATTTTGCTAAAATTGTATCCTCGGGGGTTGTAACCTGAATTTCTATACCAAATAATTTTTCACTAATTTTGCGTGAGAAACGGGAAAGGTCAAAATCTTCACCTGTTAATATCCAGAAATCAATTTTGCCTCCGGTGTTTATGTCAATCAGATTAAACATACCCTGTTTATTGATTGCTTCAAGAATGCTATCTTCATCTAAATAAAAATCTGATGGCGGAAAAGCAGTAACCAATTCTCTTACATCTGTTTTATGAATATCTACGACAATATCTATGTCGTGGGTAGACCGTGGTTCACCGTATAAGCTTGAGGCAATCGAACCAGTTACCATATATTGAATTTTCGCCTGATTAAGTATTTGAATAACCTTTTTTAATAATTCCTGTTGTGGCATTTATTTAAGCGTTCCAAAAATATTTTTTTGAATTCTTCTTCTTGAAGATTAGAAAACCTCTTGCGTAGTCCATAAATGAAAAGTTGTCTGGTAAATTCAGAAAGTTCAAATGCCTTACACAGTCTTTCCTCTGGCGACATCTGACGAAGTATCTGGATATATTTCTTATGTGCGGTATCCCTACTCATTACACTGCTTCTGTCAGTATCTCGGCAACATCCATAACCTTAACATTTGTAGCCATTGACTTTAATGTCTCCTCAAACATCTGCAGGCAATATGGACAGGCTACGGCAATCACCTCCGCACCTGTGGCAAGGAGTTGTTTCAGTCTCAGGTTCACAAGCCTTTCTTCATTTGCATATTCGCGCCAGAGACCCATTGAACCGGCACCACAACAGACGCTGTTTTTTCTATTAAAGATTGGAACTTCAACCAATTTCAACTCCGGAATAGATTTTAATATTTCTCTCGGCTCTTCATAGATTCCACTCTGGCGGCCAAGTGTACACGGGTCGTGATAGACAACAGTCTTGTTGAATGGCCTTGAAGGCTTTATCTTCCCACGTTTTATCTGTTCAAATATTATTTGTGTGTAGTGAAATGGTTGGAAATTGTAACTATTCCTGTATTCTGTATTGAAAATTGTATAACAATGGGGCGAAATGGCTATCACATTTGTTATCTGCAACTCCTTAAATGCCTTGAGATTGTTATTGAAAAGTTGCTGGAACACCTTCTCTCCGCCCGCTCGTCTTACCGCCTCACCACAGCAGCCCTCTTTTTCACTTGCAATACCGAAACTCAAACCTGCTTTCTGAAATATCTGTGCTATTGACCTTACCACATTCTTTGCCCGATTATCATAAGCAGTTATACAGCAGACAAAGAAAAGATTTTCAAGTCCAGAATTATAATCTTTTATCTCTAAACCTTGTGCCCATTCCTTTCTCTTTTCCTGGAGTTCACCAAGTGGATTATTATTGCTGGTTAAGCGCGATATTAGACTTTTTAATTCAGCCGGATAGGAACCGAAATCAATCATTATCCTTCGGGCAGAACGGAGGATATTTGAAATATTAACTTTTCTGGGACATTCATAAAGGCAACTATCACAACCCACGCAACGAAAGACCTCGGAACATTCGCGTAGTATACACTCTTTATCTTCACTGGATAAAAGTTGTCCAAGTCTTATTAACTCAGGAAACTGGTACGTTGTGTAGTTCAAGCCATCAAGTAGGTTCCAGGGGCAGGCACCCATACACCTGCCACACTCATAACATTTTATTGCATCTTCTGCACCCTGCTCAAGGAGCAATTGTCGGATTTCGGGATTAAGTTTTAGTAAGTTATTCATAATCTCGTTTTATGTTTTACGGTTTCGCAGCCCGTATCGTTAGTTGTCTATCGTCCGTCGTGTTTAGCAAATTAATAAATCTTATAACGATAGACTTTGCTTGGGTAATCCATATATTAAACAATTTTTACATACCTTTTGTTTGTTTTATTTCCAGAATTTTATTCTTCAGAACCGGCACCACCTTAAACAGGTCTTCCACTATTCCATAGTCTGCCTCGTTGAATATCGGTGCATTGGGGTCTTTATTGACTGCAATGATTGTATCAGAATTTTTCATTCCCATTATATGCTGGAATGCACCAGAAATTCCCAGGGCTATATACAACTTTGGCTTTACTGTCTTCCCAGATGAACCGACCTGATGTTCTTTGGGTAACCAGCCGGCATCTACCACTGGTCGGGTACAACCAAGGACACCGCCAATCGCCTTTGCAAAGTCTTCAATCATTGGTAGGTTTGCCTTGTCCTTTATTCCTCTTCCTACCGAAACGATTATATCTGCCTTTGTAATATCAACCGCACCAACTGCTGCCTCAATGTATTCAACAAATCTACGATAATCAGGTTGAGCACTTATCGGGATTTCCACTTTAACAACTTCTGCATTAAGATTTGCCATTTCAACTGGAATACTACCACTCCGATAGGTTATCAGGTATGCTGGATTCTCTTTTAGCAAGACCTTTGCATTTAACTTCCCATCATAAAGTGACCTGACTACCCTTAACTTTCCATTAAATACCTGCACATCAATACAGTCGGTAGAGAAAGGTATGTTTAGTTGTGCAGCAAGGGAAGGTCCTAAATCCATTCCCATCGCCGTATGGCCAATTAATGCCAAAAATGGTTGTTCCCTTTTGAAAATCTCAGTAAGCGCAAGCTGATAGACCTCGGCATTAAAATCTTTGAATATACTATTTTCCATAACAATGATACGGTCTGCCTGAGTTTTTATCTGGTTGATGAACTTTTCAGCATCATCAGTAAATAATATTGCTGTGCATTTTGTATTGAAACCTTGGGCAATCTTTCTGCCCAGGGTTAATAATTCAAATGTTATATCTCTTATTGTCCCCTGACGATGCTCAACCAAGGTAAATATTTCTGCCATTATGCCTCCATTAAAAGATTATTGTGCAAACAAAGGTCTGCCACTATAGTATTTGTTTTATGCGCGATAAATCGCACCGCTACAATTGTTCACAAAAGTCCTTTTTCTTTAATAATACCTGCAATCTTTGTTGCCACTTCATCAGCACTGCCGGTTAAAATCTCAGCCCGCTTACCAACCGGGGGCAAAAATAACTCCTCAAGCGTAGAATTTGTATCAATATCTGATGGAAGTTCATTCTTCCCAATTGTCTTTATCTCTTTGCTTGCTGCACGACGAATGGCAATCAAAGAGGCAAAACGCGGGGTATTTATACCGGTCTGGATTGTAACCAGAGCCGGTAAACTCAATTCAAGGTGCTCAAGCAAACCACCCTCAAGTTCCCGAAATATCTGTAATTTCTTATCGCTCACTTCAAGTTTTGTTACGAGTGTAGCATGGGGAATCCCCAAAAGTTCTGCCAGTGTCTGACCGACCATTGAATATCCGTCATCGGTTGCCATACAGCCGGTGAGAATTAAATCATAGCTTAAATTCTTTATAACTGAACTCAAAATCCTCGCGGTCTTGTATCCGTCAATCTCACCTACCTCTTCTGCCTTTATCCTTATTGCTGTATCACCACCCTTTGCCAGGGCAATCCGCAGAGTCTCTTCTGTATCAGGATACCCAAGACTCACAACCGTCACCGAACCGCCATACTTTTCTTTTAATAGTATTGCCTCTTCCAGTGCATAACTGTCTGACTCATTCATATCAAAGGCAAGGCGGTCTTTTATAATATCCTTCTTTGATTCAGCAATCTTTACCTCCGCCTCGGCGGTTTGAGGCACCCTCTTTATGCAGACAATGATGTTCAAGTTACCTCCTCTTTAAAATGCAGTAATTGCAGTATCATCCCAATACATAAGCCGGGATTCGCAGTATCGTCCTGACAAAAAGTCAGAACTTGCAGTATCGCCTTCGGCCTGCAGAGGCATTTCCTGCGAACGGAGTGATACTGCGAGTGAAATGATACTGCAAGCGTAGCGATCCTGCATTTACTTTAGTAGTTCCCTCGCAATCACTATCTTTTGAATCTCGCTTGTCCCCTCATACAACTCAAGAATCTTGGCATCACGATACAGCCGCTCAACGGTGTAATCCTTTGTATATCCATAGCCACCATAAATCTGGACGGCCTTTCTTGTCACATCAACCGCAATTGTTGCTGCAAAATATTTTGCCATTGCCGATTCCTTTGAGAATCTCGGCATTCCTTTATCCTTGCAAAAACCAGCATAATAGACCAAAAGTCTTGCGGCATGAATCTGGGTTGCCATCTCGGCCAGCATTGATTGTATCATTTCAAATTCGCAGATGGACTGTCCGAATGCCTTGCGCTCCTTTGAATATTTTATCGCGGCTTCAAGTGCCGCCTGGGAAATCCCTACTGCCTGGGCGCCAATATCAACTCGTGATACATCAAGGGTATTCATACAGATCTTGAAACCTTCCCCTTCTTTCCCGAGTAAATTTTCTTTTGGAATCTTACAATCCTCAAATATCAATTCACAATTGCCGCTTGCCCTTATGCCCATTAAGTCTTCATGCTTGCCAAGAGTAAAGCCAGGTGTGCCTCTTTCCACAATAAATGCGCTCATTCCTTTATGTTTCAATTCTTTATTAGTATAAGCAAAAACGACATATATTCCTGCCTCGGTTCCATTTGTAATAAACCTCTTGGTGCCATTCAGAATATAATAATCGCCCTCAAGACGAGCCGTAGTCTCCATTCCGGCAACATCGCTACCCGCATTCGGCTCAGTAATGCCAATTGCTCCTATCTTTTCACCACTACACAATAAGGGCAAATATTTCTGTTTCTGTTCTTCGGTTCCAAAAGTCAAAATTGGATAAGTAACAAGTGAGTTATTTACCGCAACTATCACTCCGGTTGTAGCACAGACACGTGAAATTTCTTCTATCGCAATTGCCAGTGATACAAAGTCAAGACCTGAACCCCCATATTTTTCTGGCACCACAATCCCCAATAGTCCCTGCTTTGCACATTTTTTAATATTCTCCCAGGGGAATTGACCAGTCTTATCAATCTCAGGTGCTACCGGTGCAAGTTCTGCTTCAGCAAA
Source organism: Caldifarciminota bacterium (assembly GCA_965649095.1). Lineage (GTDB taxonomy): Bacteria > Hydrothermota > Tepidihabitantia > SM23-42 > JAOAFX01 > JBDRWI01. Next base: position 5,737 of record CBFGJQ010000417.1, read on the forward strand.
TTTACGCACCTGGTCCTGAAGCATCTTCTGTTCAGCAGTTAAATCAAAGTTCATAATACCTCCTCTTTATGCAAACGCCTAAAAGTCAAAAATTCCTAAATACCTAAAGAATAAAACACCTGAAAATTTTAGGAATTTAGGCATTTAGGTATTTTAGGTATTTTTACTTCCCCAATATCTGCCTTGCAATGACAATTTTCTGGATTTCGCTTGTGCCTTCGCCAATCTCCATTAATTTCTCATCGCGCAAAAATCTTTCAACCGGATACTCATCGGTTATGCCCAATAAACCATGTATATCAATTGCCATACTCGTTACCTTCATACCCACTGTAGAGGCATAATACTTCGCCATTGCGGATTCTTTGACATAAGGTAAACCTGCATCCTTTAACTGGGCAGCATGATACACTAATAATCTTGCTGCTTCAATCTCGGTCGCCATCTCTGCGAGCATTGACTGGATTGATTGATTTTTTGTTAAACCATTTTCATGGACAAATTTAATTGAGGCATCAAGCGCACCCTGGGCGATTCCCAATGCCAGTGCCCCAATTGAAATCCTGCCGCCATCAAGGGTCTCCATAAAGATCTTAAAACCATCTCCCTCTTTTCCAAGTATGTTTTCTTTTGGAATTGCACACTCTTCAAAGAGTAACTCCGAAGTTATTGAACCGCGAAGACCGAGTTTATCCTCTTCCCGCCCCGGGGTAAATCCCGGCGTCCCCTTTTCAACCACAAATGCAGATATTCCTTTGTAGCCAAGTGCTGGGTCCTTGGTGGCAGTAAAGACAACCACATCTGCGACCTGGCCCGAAGTAATAAATCTTTTGGTACCATTTATTATGTACTTATCACCTTCAAGTCTGAATCTTGTCTGGGTCCCTGCAGCATCACTTCCCGCATTTGGTTCAGTTAATCCAAAAGAACCAATCTTCTCTCCCCTTGCTAATGGAATAAGCCATTTTTGCTTCTGCTCTTCTGTCCCGGCATAATAAATGGGAAAGACACCGAGTGAAGAATGGGCTGCGAGGAATATACCGGTTGAACCACATACCCTTCCAATCTCTTCAACGGCAATCGCATAGGATAAGACATCAAGTCCGGCTCCGCCGTATTCTTTAGGGATGTAGATTGCAAGGAGCTCTAACTCCGCCATCCTTTTTACCAAATCCCAGGGGAACTCACCCTTCTTATCAATCTCCTTTGCCCTTGGTGCAACTTCATTATCAGCGAATGTCCGAACTTTCTCTTGAAATTCTTTATGTTTTTTGCTTAAAATCATAGAACCACCTCGTATTATCCAAATATAAGGGTAAAAGGGCTCAAAATGGCTCAAGAAGGGAAAGAAGGCCGCCATTTTTTATCCTCTTCGCCTTTTTGCCATATTGAGCCACCTTTAGCCTTTTCTCCTTTTTGTATCACAGTAAGTCTTTTTATTATCTTTTAAAGATTTCCTTTTTTAATTTCATCGCCTCTTTTATAAAAAACTCCTTCCATTCATTATGGTCAATATCTACAAGCATCCTTGGATAGTCGCTTAGTTTAGAGCCCTCAATTAATCTTGCGCCTAAATCAATTGGCGAAATATCCCAATCAAACTTTGCCTTTGCATCGAGAATGAGTCGTTCAAAATCGTATTTTTTTTCTTTGATGATGAAATAGATGTCAATATAATCACGGGCACGAGGGTTTAAGGCAATTGTATGCACCTTATCAACTGCAATATCGTAAATACTCTCTATCTCAAAGCCTTTATACTTTAAGCCCTTTTCCATTCGGGGGAATGGGTAATAATTAAAATCAATCTTCAAAACACTCTTGTCGGCAAAATGAAAAAATAAACTTACCAATCCCAAAACTCGTTTTGTCTCAATCTTTTCTAACTTCAAAAGTCTTTTTTTGCTCTCAAAGAATCTAATTATATAGAACTGATTGACCTCCTGGTTTTCTGAAAAAAAGTCTAAATCCTCTGATATTCTATGTTTCAGGTAAAATTCCGAGAGCGCAGTTCCACCAGCAAGATAAAATCTTTCAACGAAATATGGTGTGCCCGCCACTAAATTTAGAATTTGCCTCTGTGGAAAGGTTAGGATACTCTCTTCTTTCCGGGCCATAACAGAAGTTCCAAGAATTCTCTGTATAACGGGTCTATACGGTCTTTTATTTTCGGCCAATATTTTCTGACTTCTCTTTCCTCAATTCTTTCTCCTGCTGTCCCATAGTTTATTAACTGGATGAGTTTCCATATTTTATACCCTTCCGGGTCTTCTTTTTTGAATCTCTTTTCGTCAACCGACCAGTTATACATCTTTTCAAAACTACCTTACATTTTTTGACTATTCACAGAATTGCGCGGGCAATTTTTTCTTTAATAGAAAATGTAGCCCGACCAATCACCTGAAGGGTCTTGGCATCCCGTAAATATCGCTCCACCGGATAGTCCTTTGTATATCCATAGCCTCCAAAAATCTGGACCGATTTTATACCACAATAGACCGCGGTCTCGGTGCTGGTGGCAAGGGCAATATCTGAAGCAAGTTCATAATCCTCACCGGCATCAACTCTGCTTGCAGTATCATAGACAAGATTCCTCGTTGCCTCTATCTTTATCTTCATCTCTGCCAGCATCTCCCGGACCATCGGGAATTCACAGATCGGTCTATTAAATTGCCTCCGCGCTTTAGAATATCTTATTGATGCCTCAAGACCCGCCTGGGAAATTCCCAGTGCTACTGCCGATAGACATAGACTGAAATATCTTTTTATTTCAGAAAGTGATTTATCAAAATTTATCCCATCAACTAAACACAAATCTCCTGACAGTTCAAGATTCTCAAAAAATATTTCCACGATACCTGCAGATTGCATACCTAAAAGATAAGGCTTTTCTATTTGCACATTTGAATTTTCAACTATATATAACCCTTTCACATTTTCACCATTGATTGCCAATAGTAGAAAATCTGCCATCTCACCATTTAACAAAAACTGCCTTGTCCCGGTAATTTTAAGGGGATTTTGTTGAACTATCTCTATCTCTCCAATACCACTATCAAAACCTGCAATACTCCCCTTACCGAGTCTATTAAGATATAACTTCTGTTTTTCTCTACCATATTTAGCCAATGTAAATCCAGCAAGTCCATTGTTAACCGCAACCACAAGCCCCAATGAAGCGATGACCTTTGACAACTCCTCAGTGATGATACAGAGGCTTGTGGTATCCATACCCGCACCACCCAAGTCAACAGGTAAAACAGGGCATAAAAACCCGAGTTCCGCAAGTTTTTTAAGAATTTCCCGGGGTATTTTGGCATCCTTTTCAATATCCTGCACAACCGGTTCAACCTCCTGAATAGCAAATTTTCTTATTTCATTCTGAATCATCTTTTGTTCATTGTTAAATTCTAAAAGTGACATTAGACCCCCTTATTCTCCTTCGGTTGGTCATTTTTATCAAAGTGAACACAGGAATGAAATCCCCGAAATAAATTTTGGGGCAGGTTCTTGAAAATCCAGGGCACGATTTTTATAATTTACACTACCTCAAAATTAATAATCTCTTGCTCAGTGAATATCTATTGGCTATTTCAGGGTTACAAAAATATAGAGGTTGCTGAAAAAGTCTATTAGAGCAACCTGTCATGCTGAATTTATTTCAGCATCTCTTGAGATTCCGAAACA
>CBFGJQ010000418.1:0-9424 GCA_965649095.1 Caldifarciminota bacterium
CAAAATACAAGATTCGTTGGACCTGGTATCATGAGGAAACAGACAAAATCCATTTGCAGTTCAATATTGATGACATATTCCACAGGAATCGCTGGGTGAATCCGGGGGAGAAAATAATAAAAGAGGGCTGGATTCCAGATGCCTGTGTGCAGGATAACGAAATTATAATTAAGGTAAAGGTCTTGAATGGCACGATTGCAGTCCTTTCAGGGTTTGAGATTTATACAGAAGAGGTTGGTGGTGGGCCGCAGGGAAAAGAGGCACAACTTACAATGCCATTCTATTTAGAAAGAATCTATCCCAATCCGGCAAAGAGTATGATAAGGCTCAGGTTCAACTCTCCAGACACAAGAAAGGTCTCAATAAAACTCTATGATGTCTGTGGCCGTTTGGTGCACAAAGATTTAATAAAGTCAAGGATTGGAATGAATGAGGTTTTGATAGAAGAAGGTAGTCTAGCGGCTGGGGTTTATTTTATTAAATTGGTGGCCGGTGATTATAAGGAGGTTAAAAAGATGATACTGCTTAAATAAGGAGGAGATGTTAGATGACATCTGCGAGGCTTTGGTAAACAAAAGGAGGTAAATTATGAAGAGGATAGGAATCATCCTTACCGTCTTTCTTCTGGGCAGTATTGCCCAGGAGAGAACCCATACTGTAAAGCCGGGCGATACACTATGGGATATTGCCGGGTTTTACTATCAGAATCCATTTTTATGGCCCTATATATGGCGGGCAAATCTCACCCAGATAGAAGACCCGCACTGGATATATCCGGACCAGGTCTTTGTCATTCCACCAGCACCAGAGGAGTCCTTGGGTGTTGCCCTTCCTCCCCCGACCGAATATGTCTATGCTCCACCCCCAGCTAAGAAGGTGGGTGAGGTTATCTCAGTGGTAAAACCAGAAGAGCGAATCTTTAGTGAGGAGATTATCCACCGGGCCGGATTTATCCTCTTAGAAGACCTGCCTTACTGGGGAAAGATCCTGGAGACCGAGCCAAGGGGTGAGGTGAATATCACCACCTACAAAAAGGTATATATTGACCGGGTCCAGGATGTGAAGGTCGGTGATCTCTTAACTATTTATCGTCCGGGTAAGGTTATCACCCATCCCAAGACCGGCAAGACTCTGGGAAAAGAGGTGATCGTTTTAGGCAAGGCGGAGGTAGAAGAGGTTGGCAGCGAGGGTTCAAGGTGTAAGGTTCTTGCGTCTTATGATATTATTAAAAACGGCGATTTCGTTACGCCCTACGAACCAATCCTGGCACCGGCGAATGTAAGCCTCGTGCCGGCGACAAAGGAGATGGAAGGTTATGTTGTTGAGGTGAAGTCCATAGGTAGTTTGACCCAATCTCATACCTTTGTCTATCTTGACCAGGGTGAAGAGAGTGGAATTGCGGTGGGTGATCTCTTTGAGGTTTACCAGGAGCGGGTTGTTGAAGGTAAGAAGATGCCAGACTTTCCAATTGCCAAGGTTCAAATAGTTAGTGTCTTCGCAAATGCCTCGGTGGGTCTATTATCCTGGGAAAGGGAGACCCCGGTCGTGCAGAGGGGAGAAAGGTGCCGATTGAAGATGGAGGCAAGGTAATATGAAAGAGAAGGAAGCATTAAGTCAGGTCTATCTCTTCAGGGAATTGACACCGAGTGAGATGGACATATTAATTTCAATCTCCAAGGAGAGAAGGGTAAAGAAGAATGAGGTAATATTTAAAGAGGGGGACCCGGGGGATGCATTCTATCTGATTGTCTCAGGCAGTGTGCGCATCTCTACGGTCGTTCCCGGGGTGGGTGAAGAGGCATTAACTATCTTAAGAGAGGGTGAGTACTTCGGTGAGATGGCACTGATTGACGATGCCCCCCGTTCTGCGGCGGCAATTGCCAATGATGATACAATTCTATTATCAATTGGTAAGGATGACTTCCGGCGTCTCCTTGCCCAGGATACTGGTATTGCCTACAAATTACTCTGGGTATTTACAAGGACACTCTGTGCCCGTTTGAGGAAGACCGATGAACAACTCAAGAGCATATTTTCCATAGCAAAGACATTCTGAGCAAGGGGTGAAGAAGGAGAAGGAATGGGCAGAATGGTGGTGCTTCTGCTTGCTCTATCATTGATTGTGGAGCGAGTAACTGAGAAGATATTATCCCTCCTTCCCAACAAGGGCAATAAATATTGTGCCTGGGTTATTACCATTGTTCTTGGATTGTTGATCTCTTTCAGTTTCCAGTTTGGTTTTTTACACGAATTGGGTTTGAAGGTCGGTTCAAATACAAGCCAGGTTGTTGATTATGTCTTAAGTGGTATTCTCATTGCCTGCGGCAGCGAACCCCTCCATTCGCTGGTTGATGCCCTCTCATTCAAAAGGGATGAATTGAAGAGAAAGGCAAGAGGTGTTTGATATATTCGGGGGTAAGGACCCACAGAAGGCACTCCAGCGGGCACATGAGTTGATTAAAGAGGGGAGGAGTGCCCAGGCGATTAAGGTATTACAGGATAACCTCACCCAGGGTGAAGAGTCATTTGACCTCTATTTAGAACTTGCCCGATTATATTTTGAAAATGAACAGAGGCAAAAGGCGGTTGAGACATTAAAAGACTGCTATTCATTCTTTCCTAACAGGGTTGATGAGATAATTGGTCTCTTATCAGACTATTTTTATCGCTATACCTCAATTGATGCGGGTGATTTTCTCCTCCAACTCTATGCCAAAGAGGGTCAGTATGACGAAATTGCCAAGGTCTTGAGGGCATTCAATGAGCGGGAGATAAAACTTTTGACCAATAAATACGAAAAATTGAAACAGGGAATAGGTGAAAAGAAGGTATTGAGTAGACGCGACCTGGAGATTTTAATAATCCTTGGCACAATAGATTTTCTCTACCGGGAACCAAAATTGGCGATGGAGACGGTAGAACCTCTGGTTGAGATAGAGAGTTTCCAGAAAGAATTTATTACCTGGACAAGGGCAATTTCTCGGGAGCGATTCAATGACCCCTATCCTGCCCTTTTACTTCTTAAGTTATTGATTGCCTCAAAAAACTTTGCCGAGGCACTTAGCCAGGCACAACGCATTTATGAGAAGTTTCCCGATTTTATAGACCCGCTCGTTGATGTGGTATCTAAGGCACTTCCCCCCCGGGACCTGGAATCCAGTTTCAGTGAATTCCTTACCGAATTGTATGTAAAGAAGGGCGACCTTGATGCATCACTTGCCCGATTGCAAGATGTATTAAAAAATGACCCAACCCGGGTTGATGAGGTCATAAAGACACTACGGGAACTGCAGCGGACAAATCCCAAGAACTTAAAGGTTCTTTATATCTTAGGAGATACCTTGCTCAACAGCGGACGGGTATCACTGGCAATCAGTGAATATGAAAAGATTCTGGAGATAAACGGAGATGAGGCAGAGAAGGTTGGTGAAAGATACATAAGGGCGTTTGAGAAGGAGCCGAATAATCCTTTGGTGATTCAGGGTCTGGTAAACCTGTATCTTAAACAGAGCAAAATTAATGATGCAGTAGCAGTAATTGAGAAGGCATACAGGTTTGACCCCGGAATCCTGGATGAGTATATTCTCAACCTCAATGCAATACTGGAAAAAGACCCCGGCAATTTCGGCGCCTTGAAAATCCTTGGTTTGTGTTTAGCAGATAAGGGCGATGATGAGAATGCCAGTTTGATTATTGAAAACTTAATGGACGGCGATAAAAATGAGATTGCGGGGGAGATGCTTGATGAGATAATAAAGAAAAAGCCAAATGATTATACATATATTAATCTGAAGGCGAAAAATTTAGTCGTTTTGAACCGGGTAGAAGAGGCATTTTCAATTATTAAACCAAACCTTGAAGACGGGTTGGCAAAGACAATCATATTTGTTCCCACCCTTGATGCGATTGTGAATAAAAAACCTGAATTGGCACCCGCGATAATAAATTTTTACAAGGCGAACGAAGGGGAAGCACCGGATATCTTTAATATTGCCCTGGCAAGGGCATATGCCTATATTGGCGATTATGAAGGTTCTATTAAGAAATTTGATGAATGTTTTTCAAAACTTGCTCATAAAGATGTAGTAAAAAGGGCGCTTATAGAGGTGCTCAGAGAAAGACCAACGGCGGTTCCCCTGCTACTGAGTGCGGCCCGGATCTTTATGAAAGAAGGAGAGATTGAGATTGCTACGCAATTTTTCAAGACTGCACAGATGGTTGACCCCAAGGCATTCTTTGAGATTGTTGATGAATTCTATGATACACTCAAGAGCTTCCCCAAGGATAAAGAAGTAAGAATTTTACTTATTGATACATTCTTCAATCGCGGACTCTATGACCGGGTAATTGAAGAGGCAAAAAAGGGGATAGAAGTCTTCGGTCAGGATGTTCAGTTCTTCCAATTAAAATTGGGGCAGGCACTGGTAGAGAAGGGTAATTTAACGGATGGGGTGAGACCGCTGATGCTTTCCCTTGATGGAGAGGTAGACTATTCAAAGGAAGTGCTGAGTTATTTAGATAAGATCCTTACGGTTGATAAGAGTAATGTCCCGGCACACTTTGCCCGGGGGCGGGCACTTGCCCGCTGCCGGTTGATTGATGAGGCAGTTGATGAGTATCTGCTTACGGCGCGAATTGTGCCGGCGCGGGCAGAATATGTATTAGAAGAGTTGAAAAATCTCCTTGCCAGGGCAATTACCAATCCCAAGGTCATCTATGCCATCGGCAGCGTTGAGGTTGCACTGAAGAAGTATGAGGACGGGATAAGGCATCTGCTACAGGCCTGCGAACTTGATTCAAATTTTATCAATCAAGTAATTCCCATATTGGAGAAGATGCTTTATGAATCCCCCACGCCATTCCTTGAGTTTTCGCTTGCCCGGCTCTACTCTATGGCAGACTTAAAAGATTCGGCAATCAAATATTTTATCCTGGCACAGGAGCATGATAAGAAATATCTTGAACCGGCAATATCGGAATTGAAAAAAATCTGCGCTAAAGAACCCAGGGATATAGAATCCCGAAAAGGATTAGCACAGATCTATTTCAATTACAATAACTTAGAAGATGCCCTCAATTTAACTATTGAGATTTACCGATTGAATCCCGACGCGAGAGAGTGGGTAAAGTCATTTGTCTTTAATATCCTTTCCAAAAATGCATCCCATTTACCGTCTTATTATTTCATCGGGACAATATTCCTGCAGGAGGAAAATTATCCGAAGGCGATTGAGGTCTTTAAAAGATTGCTTGATATTGCCCCGGGTGAGATTTTAGAGGTAATTAAAAGACTATCCGCGTATCAAAACAAAAGTCCTGAGGTGATGTTTTATCGGGCAAAACTTTACAAGGATTGTGGCGATATCCAGACCGCCTTGAAAATATTTGGTGAATTATTCAGTATAAATAAATCATATGCCGATTTACTCGTAGCACAATTGGAGGAGATTATTGCAAAGAATTCCAGTATCGGTGAGGCTTATCTCCTCTTGAGTGAAATTTTCACCTTCAAAGAGGAATATGATTCAGCCCTTAGTCTTCTCAATCAGGCTGAGCAACTCCTTCCCCAAAGAAGAGAAGAGGTTATATTAAAAATGGGACAGATTTTCTACAAAAAGGATGAACCGGAGAAGGCATTACAGGTGTATAATCGCCTTTTGGGGGAAACTTCGGACCGCGGGAGAGTTTACCGTATAATCAAGAAGATGAGAGATGAATATCTGCAAGAGAAACTTGAAAAGATAAAGGGTGAAGGTGAGACCGACCGGTTGAATCGTGCGAATATTTATCTTTTAATGGGGCAGATACCGGCGGCAGAGAAGGAACTGGATTTTATACCTGTTGAAGAAAAGACAAAGAAGGAATATATAATCTTAAAGGCAAAAATCCACCTTGCCTGTAATCGGCCTATTGATGCCCTTGAGGTAATTAGAACACTACCTCCCGATGCCGATACCGCGCCAGTATATGCGGATTGCTATGAAATGATTGGTTCTTATGAGGCAGCTGCCTCAATTCTGAGGAGTGTCAAGGCAACACAATGGCAAACCCGGATAATAAGATGTGAAAGACTTGCCCAGGAGAAGAGACTGGGAAGGGCAGGATATTTTATTGAAGGGAGGATTTGATGAAGTGTCCATTTCTTGCAAGGAGAAAGGATATATACGACAAAGATGGTAAGCGTATTAGTGAGGAGATAGAATTAAAGGATTGTATAAAGAATGAATGTATGGTCTATGATGGTTCGGCGAAACTCTGTTCTCTACTTTCAGTAAATATCAAAGATGGCATTCTTATCGAGGAATTCAAAAATGGAATAAAGGCAATAAAAGAGGAGATGTTTCAGCGGACCGAGGCAATGGGGGTTATTATCTCCACAACGATTCAGACGATGCAGGATGCCCTGCTTGGTCGTTTTGATGTTTTAAAGAAGCAGAATGAGGTTATTGCCCTGGGCTTTGACCGTCTTAGTGAAATTCAAAGTGGCTTAATTGATACGGTAAAGAATCTATTCAATGGACTAAAAGGGGAACTTGAGAGGCTGGGGAATACACTTGGTAGTAGCAGTGAGTCATTGAAGGTAGAAATCGCCCGCCTGATTACAACCTATCAAGTCGGGGTGGAGGCAATAAATGGTGAGATAAATAGGTCAACCTCAATCACCCAGGAGATTTTGAAAAAATTTGAAAATTTCGACAATCTCTTAAATAGTGTGAGTGGTATTGCTGAGTTGATGAAGAGTGAAAATGCCGAAATAAAGACTGAAGTTGTTAACGCATTGGGGGTTCTAACCGGCAAATTTGACGAATTTAGAGTCCTGGTTGTTGATACATTGAATTCCTATAAAAGTGACATTGAGGCACTGAATAGTAAACATCAGGAATTTTTCAATACATTTAATGTCCGATTTGAGGAGTTTAAAACACTATTTACCGATGCGGCCCGAAGTAATAAAGATGACTTCCAGAACCTGATGCAGAGAGTGCAGACAATCACCGATATAATTCCGGTAAACTTAAAAGAAATTAGTGAAATTCTGAGGAATGAGCTTGGCGTATTCAAAAATGAATCCGTAACAATCTTGGGTAATCTTCAAGGTGGGCTGGATAGATTCACCGAATTCTTCAGGGAGATTCAGAATAGCATAACTAAATTGGGCGATACAATTGAGGTTGCAAATCGCAATTATCTCGAGGCACTGGGAAGACTTGTAAGCCTTGGTGATGGTATGCGGCTAAATTTTGAAAATCTCGGGGCTGAACTGAAGGAGAGATTTGCTGAATACACAAAAACTCAAAAAGGTGAGTTGGAAATAATTGAAAACAGGGTTGCCAATCCGGTGGCTGGTATTCAGACGAGTATCTTGCAATTTGAAAACTATTTTGAGAAGATCCATTCTAATATTGCCAATATGAGTGAAATGATGAACAATTTGAATCGCAATTATCTTGAGTCATTGGGGAAGATTGCAGGACTGGCCGAGGGTATGCGGAAGGGGGTTGAGGTGGTGGGCGAGAGTATGAATGAGGCAGTAAAAGGGCTGATAAGTGAGATGAAGAAAGAGATTGGAGCACTTGAGGAGCAATATCAGAAGACATTCAGCGATATTACCGAACTTGCCGGGAAGTTTGAACAACTCAATACCAAACTTAGCAGTATGACCGATGAGATTAATAGAGAGTTTAATGAGACCCTCCAGAGACAGATTGAAATGACCAATGTCTCCAGTGAAATTTTAAGGCAGATAAAAGAGTATTTTGATAAAGAAGAGATAAGGTATAAAGAAGAACAGCTTCACAAGCAGAAGAGAGATGCCCTTGACCATTTTGACCGCGCAACACTATACTATTATCGGGGTAATTATGAACTTGCCCTGGGTGAGGTAGAAAAGGCATTGGAGTTAGATAGGCTTGCGGAGTATCTCAATCTCAAGGGTCTTGTGCTTACTGAACTGGGAAGGGAGGATGCAGCAAGGGCGGCCTATGAAGAGGCACTAAGTTTAGAGCCAAATCTTGCCGAGTTATACAATAATCTGGGTTTGCTCTATATAAAGACAAGAAATCTGGAGAATGCAGTTAGTTCATTTCAGGAGGCGATAAAAAGGAATGTTAATTATACCCTTGCCTATGTCCATTTAGGAAAGGTATTAGTTGAACTTGATAGGTTTGATGAAGCAATCAGTGCCTTTGAAAAGGCATTAAAGATTGATCCGACAAACAAAGAGGCAAAAGAGGCGATAGCCCTTTATAAAGAAGGGAAACTTGGCTAAAGGGGGTATATGGAATTTATAAAGAAATTGAAGAGAGATAAGAAGGCGGAATCAGTATTTGATCTTTTGATTGAAAAGAAACAGAAAAAGGAAGAGGTTTTAGAAAAACCACCGGATATGGAGGTTACAGAAATCAGTCCGGAAAAGCCTCCCCCGGTGATTCAGGAAAAACCTGAGCCAGTATTACAAAGGGAGTTTAGAGCCGAAGGGATGCATGAGTTTGATATAGAAAGTCTTGGTGCCTCAACCGGCGCCGGCTTAAAGATTGAATACAAGGCAAAAATTTCAAGCCTCATTGATGAGGACCGGATAGACGAGGCAATTGAATTATTGAAAGAACTTAAGGAGAAGCTCAAAGGAGAGTAGTGAATGTAATTATTCCTGTTGCCGGGGAAGGAATTCGTTTAAAACCCCATACCCATTTTCTCCCTAAATGTCTATTATATGTTGCCGGTAAGCCGATACTGGGACATATCCTTGCCCGTTTAAAGCCTTTAGATGTCTCAAAAGTGGTTATCGTTTTGGGCAAAGGGTCTGATGCAGTCATCAACTTCTGCAAAGATTACCAATTCAATTTTAAATTTGTTTTCCAGAAAGAGCGTTTAGGCCTTGGACATGCCATCTACTTAGGGGCAAGGGGCTTATTCGGTCCCACAATGGTTCTCCTCGGTGATACCATCATTGATTGCGACTACAAAAAATTTGCCGGTGGGGAGGTGAATAAACTGGCGGTCAAGGAGGTAGCTGAGCCGAAGAGATTCGGGATTGTCGAAGTTGATGGAGTTTATGTCAAGGCGGTTATTGAGAAACCAGAAGAACCAAAATCAAACCTGGCGATTGTTGGGCTTTATTACTTTGTTGATATCAAAAGGGTCTTTACGGCAATGTCCAATCTAATAAAAAATAAAGTTATGACAAAAGATGAATATCAGTTGACCGATGGGCTGGCCTATTTACTAAAAGAAGGGGAAAGATTCCTGCCCGTAAGGGTGAAGAATTGGTTTGATTGTGGCACACCTGAGTCCTTAATCAAGACCAACCAACAACTTTTAAAAAAGGGTCATTACTGCCGGGCACGAAGGGGCTGCGTGATAATAAAACCGGTTTATATTCCGGATTCAGCGGAGATTAGGGATTCGGTAATTGGTCCGTTCG